>JAGQJP010000706.1 GCA_020430585.1 Myxococcales bacterium
ATCGTTCCATTCGGCGCGCTCGGCAAGCGGATCATGTCCTCGATGAACCAACCATCGCGTTGATAGACCGGGACCGCCGCGAGGAAGGCGACGACGCGACCATCGCGACGAGCGACCCAGTACCGGCGCTCGCTCGCATGGTGAAAGGGCTGGAGATCGACGAGGAAGCGCATCACGCCCATTCGCCTCGAGGCGAGCCAGCCTTCGATCACCTCTTCGATCTCGGCGCGGAGCTCGTCGCCGCTGTCGGCCAGCGCTCGGCCGTCGAACGCGCAGGCCTCGACGCCCTTGCGTTTCGCCCGGGCGACCTGCGCGCGCAGCGTGCGCCGTTCGGGGCCATCGGTGTGGTAGTGCGTCGGATCCCACTCGGGCTGCAGGCCTATCGCCAACCAGTCGCGAACTTTCGTAGACGGGGCGCCGGCGATCGAGGCCTGAAGTGCGTCGTCGGCTGAGAAGAAGAGGGCGCGCTCTCCTGCGGCATCGGTGTCGGCGAGAAATGCCGCGATCAACCCGCGGTAGTCCGGCGCGCCAACGATCGGCATGCCGGCGACGACGCGATAGCGCCCCTTCTGAACGTAGGCGACGACCCCACGTGCCTCTCGTTCGGGACCGGCCGTGTAGAGCCAATGATCGAGCCCAGCCTCGAGGGCTTGAAACGCGGTGGGGTGCGTGCCGTGGCGTTTGATCAGGGTCAGCAGGCGTTCGTCGCTCGAGCTCTCCATCGACGCCGTTATACCGACTTTGGCCGAAGATGCCAAGTCGGCTCTCGCGATGCGTGCGAGGTTCTCCTTGAAAAATCTGGTCGATCGCCGATATTCTCTCGGTAGGAGGTGCAGAGAGCACCGTGATCCGATCGTTGCACGACGCCCAAAAAATCGCCGAGATTCTCCGACGCAACTCGGCGATGAACCTCTATGCCCTCGGTGATCTCGATCCGTTCCACCTCGACTACACGATCTGGTACGGGTTGGGCGACAAGGCGAAGGTCGAGAGCATCGCCCTGCTCTACCTCGAGCCACGACCGCCGACGTTGTTGTTGCTCGACGGGAGCCCTACGGCGCGCGACCACCTGCGCTTGCTGCAACCGCTACTGCCCGAGCGCTTTCAGGCGCATCTGCACCCGAGCCTCGCCGACGCGTTGGCCCCGCGATTTCGTCTGCTCTCGAACGAGACGCATCTGAAGATGGCGCTGGTCAACCCGGCGATGGTCCGCTCTGCGCCGTGTGAAGACGCCGTACGGCTCGGCCGCGCCCAACAGGAGGAAGTCGACGCCCTGTTGCGCGCGAGCTACCCCGACAACCACTTCACCGCGCGGATGCTCGAAACCGGACAGTACTTCGGAATCTACGTCGAGCGCCAGCTCGTCTCGGTCGCTGGCGTCCATGTCTATTCGCCGCACTACCACGTCGCGGCACTCGGCAACATCAGCACACACCCCGATTTTCGCAACCGCGGGCTCGCAAGGCAGTGCAGCGCGGCGGTCTGCCAGTCGCTGCTCAAGCAGGTCGACGTGATCGGCCTCAATGTCCACCCCGAGAATCGAGGGGCGATCCACTGCTACGAGACGCTTGGATTCCGACTGATCGCCGACTACATCGAGGTCCTCGCCGAAGCCGTCTAACGCCGGGGCTACCGTCGTCGATGCTCGGCATAGAGCGTATCGCGCCACTCGACCAGCGTCCGGTATCGATAGGCGAGGTCCGAGCTGGTCCAGCAGTCGCGATTCGCCGGACCGGAGCGGAAATGGGGCGGCGGCAGGGGCATCACCATGTTCAGCACCACCGCGGCCGCGATATCCGCATAGCTGAAGCGCCCGAGGAGATACGGAGCGCTCTTCGCCAACGCCCCCTCGAGGGCGTCCAGCACCCCCGTCAATCGCAGGGTCGAGGTCTCGTCGGAGTCCGCGCCGAAGCCATACTTTCGCATGAGATACTCGGCTCCCATCCGCGCGACGGGGCGGCTGAGGGCGCGCAGGAAACCCGGCACCTGGCGCGGCAGGTTCTCCTCGAGGGCCTGCGGCGAACGCAACACCCGGCGGGTGATCAGCGCCCGCGCCGCGGCCAACCCCTGCTCGCTGAGGCGGTTGAAGTGCTCGATCTGCGCGATCTGGTCGCTACCGAAGAGCTTTTGTCCGCTCCCGAGCCGCTCGGCATAGCGGGCGATGGAGAAGGAGTCCTCGACGATCATCTCGCCGTCGAAAAGCATCGGCACGCTCAAGGGGCCTCGAAAGCGCCGCGCCTTGAATCGCAAAAAGGGCGAGCCGAGCATCGGAAGATACTCGATGAATCGATAGCGCACACCGTGATGTTCCAGCGCCCAGCGCGCCTTCTCGGTCCACGCCGAATAACTCAATCCGACCAGCGTCAGCATGCGCTCCTCCGGCTGCGATTCGAACAGCTGATCCTACCGAAGCTTCGAGCGGTTGTACACCCCACAACAGCGCGGGTAACCAGTGGGCCACCGATCGCACATTTTCGAATAAAGTTCTTGAACCACCAGGACAAATCAATTAAGTGTATGGCCCTTCGGGGCGACGGTCTGGAAGCCGATCAAACCGGGTGGTCTGCCGTCCCTGAGTGGTTTCAGGGCTGCACTGGTCTAACACGCGTGGTACGTCCACGACTGGTGAGGGGATTGCCCAATGATGTTCAAGCAACCTACGCGCTTTTTTCTCGGGGCCGCAGGGTCCGACGGTTTCTCAGAGCTCAACGCCTTTGACCACGCCCTTCTGAAAGCGGGAGTCGGCGATACGAACCTGGTGCGGATGAGCTCCATCCTGCCGCCGTCGTGCCAGCAGTTCGACCCCTTTCCCTTGCCCTATGGGGCCCTGGTTCCCGTGGCCTACGCGATGATGACCTCGAGCGAGCCCGGTCAGTGGATCGCCTCGGCGGTCGCCGCCGCGGTTCCCCTCGATCCCACGCTCCCCGGCCTGATCATGGAGCACCACGGGGTCGGCCGTCTCGACGAGATCGGCGCGCTGGTGCGGGAGATGGCGGTCCAGGGCATGGGCTACCGCAACCGTGAGATCAAAGAGGTGCTGCTGATCGGCGCCGAGCACCAGGTCGTCAAACACGGCGCTGCCTTTGCCGGCCTCGTGCTCTGGGATGAATCCCAGCGCTGAAACGAGGTGACGATGGCGGGCGACTGGTACGACGAGATTCACGACGATCGGATGCGCATCGGCTTCCGTATTCGCGGGGTGCTCTTCGATCAACAGAGTCGCTACCAGCGGGTTACCGTGGTCGAAACCGAAATGCTCGGCAACGCGCTCTTGATCGACGGGATCTGGATGACCGCCGCTGGCGACGAGAAGTCCTATCACGAGCTGATCACGCATCCCGCGCTCTGTAGCGCCCCCTCGATCGCCCGGGTGCTCGTGATCGGCGGCGGCGA
>JAGQJP010000707.1 GCA_020430585.1 Myxococcales bacterium
AGATACTCACAGCTCGGATGGGCGCCGCACGCGCCGCGAGACGGTCCGACATTTTGACTTACACGGCCTTTATATTAGAATGAAAAGTCCGCGTTGGCAAGGAGGGCGGCTGAATGACTATTCCCCCTGTTTCTGAGCCTCACCTACGCTCCGATTGGGCTCGCGCGCTGCGGCGCGTGGCGACCGTCGGCGGGGCGTGTGCGCTGATCTGGTCCTGCTCGGCGAGCACGTCGCCACGACAGGACGATTACCACTTTCGCGAGACCGCGCTGAACTATCGGACCGATCCCTACGCGCCTCGCAAGCGGTGGGGCGAAGACGAGAAGAAGCCGAAGAAGGTGGCGAAGCTCGAGCGGCGTACCCCGTCGCGGACACCGCAGCGAAACCCCTTCACGCCGCCGACCCGCGAGCCGAAGCAGATTCAGTATCCCCATCCCGATGCGCCGCCGATCCCGAAACCGGAGATCCTCGAGACCAAACGCCCGAAGACGAAGACGCGCCGTCCCGCGCCGTTGATCGTGACGAAGAAGCCCGAGGTCGTGCCGCGCAGCGATCGCTTCCACATTCCCTCGGGCAATGCGGATCAGCAGCGGCGCGGCGTTGTCGCCGAGGCGGTCAAGCGCATCGGCCAGCGCGAGAGCGACTCGGCGCGCTTCGTGCTGGCGGTGCTGGCGGCCAATCGCGTTCAGTTGCCGACCAAGGGCAAGGGATCGGCGATCCAGGCGATGTACTACGCCCTCAAGAAACGCAGTCAAGTCTACGACCGTGATCTCCCGTTGCCGGGCGACCTCGTCTTCTTCCACAACACCGAGGATCGCAACCGCGACAACCGCAACAACGACTGGTATTCGATGATCGGTGTGGTCGAGAAGGTCGGCGCTGACGGGACGATCAGCTTCATCGCGCCACACTTCGGGACGATCAAGCGGATTCCGCTGAATCTACGACGACCGCAGGTCCGTCGCGACGAGAAGACGGGTCAGCTCGTGAACGCCTTCCTACGGGTCAAGCGGATGGACGATCCCGAATACACGCAGTACCTAGCAGGCGAGCTCTACGCCGGTTTCGGCACACTATTCCGCGCGCCCCTCGTCTCTGGTCTCAGCGTGCGCTGAGCCCAGTCGTCTTTGGCCGAACCCCGGAAAATCCAGCGCAGCGATAGATCGTGAAGCGTCGAACCCAGGTCGTCCCGCGGTAGACGTCGAGCTCTTCGAGCTTTTCGAGCTTGCGGCAGATCACCGCTTCGGCTGGCGGGCGGCGGTAGCGATTGTCGCCGACGAAGAGCCCGGTCTTCCCGTAGAAGGAGCGCTCGTCGGTCATGAAGTCGAACTGATCGAGGCGATGATTCGGGCAGAGCACGGGGATTCGGTCGCCCGTCGCGTAGTTGAGCTGGCTGCACATCGTGTAGTGGTAGCTCATCGCGAAGCTCGCGCCCTCGACCCGTCGCAGTCGCTCGACGGCCGCGCCGAGAGCGGGCCAGCCGTAGAGCTCGTTGGTGATGTCGACCTTCGGCTGGTAGAGCGATGCGGGGAGCAAGCGGATCAAAGCTGGCGTCGAGACGTGGATCATGAAGAGCCCCATCAGCCCGAGGGAGAACCAGACCGCCGCTTTGCGCAAGCGTTGCACCCGGGTGGAGAAACGGCGCGCCAGGGGCAGCGTCTCGTAGCGCCAGGCGAGGGCGGCGCAGAGCGGAAGGTAGCCCATTACGGGCCAGTGCGGCTCCGACTCGTCGGTGATGCTGGAGATCACACCGAGCACGACGAGGGGGATGATCGAGCTGACGAAGAGCAGCTGGCCGCCGGGATCGTCGCGTCGCTCGCGGCGAAGCCAGAACAGCGTGGAGAGGAAGAAGATCAGAAACAGCGGTGTGATGTAGCCAAGTTGGCCGCCGATCACCTTACCCAGGAGCTGGAGCGACGGACCGACGTGGTGATGCCGCGCGACGAGGTGATAGTGGGTCGAGGCCCAGTGGTGTTGCACGTTCCAGGCGATCACGAATCCGGTCGCACCGAGGGCCACCAGGGCGCCGAGCCAGGGCCAGGGCGTGCGCAAGTAGTGCCGGCGCTCACGATGGGAGAGATGAACCAACAAGACGATCGGGAGCAGGATCGCGAAGTACTTGCTCAGAAAGGCCAGCCCTACGGCGACGCCGGCGGCGAGAAACAGCGGCGGCCGATCGCGACGAACGGCGAGGTCGTAGAGACGGATCGCCGCGAGCCAAAAAAAAGCCAGAGGGATGTCGGGGGTTGCGGTCATGCCGCCGATGAAGAATGCGGGAACGACGTGCAGAATGGCGACCGCGACGAGTCCATCGTTCGCACGTCCGGTGATTTCGCGGGTCAATCCGAAGAGCAACCAGGCGACACCGTTAAAGAGTAGGAGCGACGCGAGGCGAACGAAGAGCGTCTGCTCGCCGATCGACGTCCCGAGGGCGATCAGCCAGGCAACCATCGGTGGATGGTCGTAGTAGGAGAGGGCTAGATGGCGAGACCAGGTCCAATAGTACGCTTCGGCGTCCCCGAGTCCGAGACGCCACGAGAAGAAGCCGCGAACGACCGTCGAGAGCAGGAGGAGCCCCGCGAGGTAGCGCAGCGCGCGGCGATCGTCGAGATCGCGCGGTCGAGGAGCGTTCCGATCGAGGGCGTTCGGAGTTGGTGTGGGGACGGCCGTGTTCAATCGCAATTCCGAGAGTTGTCGACTCAGTAGGGAAAATCGATGAACAGATAGTAGCGCGATATGGTCTCGGACGGTCGTTTCTTCGTGGGCTTGACGTGGAAGTTGACGCTGCGTTGCTCGACGCTGTACTGAAGCGGGCGCTTGAGATCGATGATCACGTGGACCTGGTTGCCGCGCAGGTTCTTCCCCGTGATCGTGGCCAGCTGTGTGCTGATCTCGCGCACGATCAGCGGGCGGCGATCATTGCGCCAAGGGATCTTCGCGTCGTCGATTTCGATCACGACCCGGGTCGGGCTCGGTCGCAAGACGCGGTAGGTCTTTGCCCGCGCGGTCTGAATGAAGACCCGTTGCTTGGAGGGCCGCCGGATGAAGCCGATCCAGGTGACGTAGTTCAGCTTCTTGTGCTCCCAGCGTTTGTGGAAGCGCCAGGCGTCTTTGTCGTTCGGGACGATCCCCTGGTAGGTGAAGTGGATCGGGCCAACGCGCCGCCGTCGCTGCCGTTCCCGCTCTTCGAGCTCGATCATCTTGAGGGGTTTGCGGTGCCGTAGATGCACGCGACGTCCCTTCTTTGGTGTGCGGTAGTCCAGGCGTTTGGGCGTGACGGGAGGCTCCTCCTTCGGGAGCGGCATCGGCTCTTTTGGCGCCGGCGTCTTTTTGTCCTGGGCGGTCGCCGAGATCGAGATTCCGCCACAGATGAAGAGCACGATCAGCAGTCGCAGGTACATCGGCAAGTTCCTCCAAGCCGTAGCTCGATTTCGCGGGCAATCGTCACGCATGGTTCCCATTCTATCACATCGACAGCGGGAGACCAATTTTTCGCTGGTCCGGATTCAGCTGTGATCTTGGGAAGAAAGCGGAAAGATGTTGCAAATTTCGGCGGACACACTATGCTGTGGGGCTGTCATGGAGCCCGGGTCTTGTCCCGCCTGTCGGCCCCCCCAATACCGACGCCGAAGACCGATGATGCTCTGGTTCGACCAACAGGAAAGATGACCATGCCGAGAACGAAGAAGAGCGAAGTGGATGCGCCGACCGCTGGTGATACGGGTTCTGTCGATCTGACGTCGGACGAAGCGCCGAGCACCCAAGCTTCGGCGAAGAGCGAGACGAGCAAGACCAAGAGCGCGACGACCAAAGCCAAGAGTAGCGAAGCGAAGCCCAAGAGTGGCGCAGTGAAGCCCAAGGGGACGACGACCAAATCCAAGAGCGCCGAGGCGAAGCCCAAGAGCGCGACGACGAGATCGAATCGCGTCGGGTCGATGTCCAAGAGCGCCACACCGAAGGAGAGCCGAGCGACGGAGCCCGAGGCCCTGGCGGCGGAGCCCGACGTCGTCGTCACGGAGCCGGAGGGAGCGACGAGCGCGGCGACGAAGGCGACGAAGGCGAAGAGCACGACGACGAAGGCGAAGAGCACGGCGACGAAGGCGAAGAGCACGACGACGAAGGCGAAGAGCACGACGACGAAGGCGAAGAGCACGGCGACGAAGGCGAAGAGCACGGCGACGAAGGCGAAGAGCACGGCGACGAAGGCGAAGAGC
>JAGQJP010000708.1 GCA_020430585.1 Myxococcales bacterium
ACCAATTTCAAGAAGGCGGCTCCGCTTCTCTTCGATCCTGCCTTCGAGCCGATCAAGAAGGAGATGAAGCCCAAAGAGGGCAAGGACATCCTCACCGCCAGTGGAATGAACTACTACGTCGGCGTGACGATGGCGGACCTGAAGGGCTTCAAGGAGACCTATCCGCTGAACTCGCGTCTGGTCAAGCAAAACGGGACGGTCGTCGAAGAGGTCTTTCGCGCGGGTGATCCGAAGCGCAAGATCGCGCCAGGGCTCTACGCCAAAGAGCTCGGCGCGGTGATCGCCGAGCTCCAAAAAGCGATCGAATTCGCCTCGACCGAGCAGCAGAAGGTTACGCTGCGTGAGCTGATCGAGCATCTTCAGACGGGTGACAACAAGGCCTTCGACCGGATGAACATCTCGTGGCTCAAGGATTCACCGCGGGTCGACCAGATCCTCGGCTTCATCGAGCAATACATCGACCCTCGGGGGATCAAGGGCGCCTACGAGGGGATCATCAGCTTCGTCGACCCGAAGCAGACCAAGCTGATGAAGGCGGTGGCGAACAACGCCCAGTATTTCGAAGACAAATCGCCGTGGCTCGACAAATACAAGCGCAAGGGGATCTCGATCCCCGTCGCCAACGCGATTCACGTGCTCGTCGGCACGGGCGACTCGGGGCCGTTCCTTCCTGCGGGGATCAACCTGCCGAACTCCGACGAGATCCGCCAGAAATATGGCTCCAAGAGCGTGCTCTTGACCAACGTGAACCAGGCGATCGACAAGGCGACGCTGAACATCGGGCTCAACGAGTTCACCCTCCCCGAGTATCGCAGCGACTTCAAACGCTACTCGGGCACCTGCTGGGACGCCGTGGTGGCGCTCCACGAGGTGGTCGGACACGGCTCGGGCAAGACGACCGAGAAGGTACACGGCAAACCCGCGACGTTCATCAAAGAGTTCTATTCGGCGCTCGAAGAGGCGCGAGCGGATCTCGTGGCGTTGCACCATATGTTCGACCCGAAGGTGCTCGAGATCGGCTTGCTGCCGAACGCCCGCGTCGCTGACGTCTGTTATCGCCTCTACGTCCACAGTGACATGCTGATGTTGCGGCGCCTCGCAAACCAGACGGTGATTCACGACGACCACATGCGGGCCCACCGCCTGATCGTCGCCTACGCCCAGCGCAAGTTCGGCGCGGTCAAGGCGATCACCCGCGACGGCAAACGGTATCTCGTGGTCTCCGACGTCGCGTCGATGAAGAAAGCGGTCTCGGAGCTCCTCGCCGAGGTGATGCGGATCAAAGCCGAGGGCGACTACGATGCGGCGAAAAAGCTCTTCGAAACCTACGGCACGACCTTCGACCTGCCGTTGCGCGACGAGATCGTCAAGCGCGCCAAATCCGTGGGGATGGCGAATTTCCACGCCTTCGTCAACCCGCAGTTCGAGCTCGTCAAGGACTCGAGCGGTAGGGTCAGCGACGTGAAGATCGTCTACAAGGAGAGCTTCGACCAGCAGATGCTCCGCTACTCCGGCAAGCGCTGAGGGCCGCTCGAACCTCACATGATCGACCTCACCAATGTCAGCAAAGCGTATGGCGAGCAGGTCCTCTACGAGGGCCTGAGCCTGCGGATCGTCGACGGCGACCGGATCGGGCTGGTCGGGGCCAACGGCAGCGGCAAATCGACGCTGTTCAAGATCATCGTGGGCGAGATGCAGCCCGATGACGGCAGCATCGCTCGCTCGAAGAACCTGCGCATCGGCTACGTGCACCAAGAGGTCGATCGGATGCAGGGGGGCGAGGTGCTGCAGGCCGTCGTCGACTCGGTGGGCGATCTGCGGGAGCTCGAAGACGAAAAACGGCACCTCGAAGAGTTGATCGCCGAGGTCTCCGATCCCCTCGAGGCGGAGCATCTGGCCAAGCGTCTCGGTGAGCTCGAGGAGCGCTACGCAGGCCAGGGGGGCTACTCGATCGAGGCCGACGCGCGGAGCATCTTGAACGGCCTCGGTTTTCGCGAGTCCGAGCTCGGTGATCCGCTTTCTTCACTGTCGGGCGGCTGGGTGATGCGCGTCGAGCTCGCCCGGGTGCTGCTCAACCGCCCCGACGTGCTGCTCTTGGACGAGCCGACGAACCACCTCGATCTCGAGTCCTTGATGTGGTTCGAGAGCTATCTGGCGAGCTTCCGCGGCTCGATGGTGATCGTCGCCCACGATCGTGAGTTTCTCAACCGCAGCGTCGATCGCGTCGTCGACATCGATCGCGGGCGGGCCAAGCTCTACAAGGGCAACTACGACCGCTACCTCGAGCAGAAGGCGCAAGACCGGGCGCTTCAAGAGAAGCGCTTCGTCGAGCAGCAACAGCAGATCAAGGACATCGAGGAGTTCGTCGCCAAGAACCGCGTCCGCAAATCCGGTGCGAAGCGCGCCCAGAGCCGGCTCAAGATGCTCGAGAAGATCGAGCGGATTCAGGTCGACTCGAACCTCAAGCGGGTCTCGTTCTCGTTCCCGCAGCCCGAGCGGACGGGTAAGATGGTGATCCATCTCGGGGGGATCGACAAGAGCTACGGCGAGCACAACGTCTTCCGTGGCCTCGACTTCGAGCTGGTCCGCGGCGAGAAGGTCGCGCTGGTCGGCCCCAACGGCGCGGGAAAGTCGACGCTGCTGCGAATCCTCGCGGGCGAGACGTCGCAAGATCGCGGCGAACGACGTCTCGGGACGAACGTCACGCTGGACTACTTCGCCCAGCACCAACTCGAGGTGCTCGAGCGGCGCAACACCGTGCTCGCCGAGATGATGACGCGCTGTCACGACGAGACAATCTCGTTCATTCGCGGCATCTTGGGCTGCTTCCTCTTCTCGGGTGACGCCGTCGAGAAGACCGTCGCCGCGCTCTCGGGTGGGGAAAAGAGCCGGCTGGCATTGGCGAAGATGCTGATCCGGCCGGCAGCGCTGTTGCTCTTGGACGAGCCGACGAACCACCTCGACATTCCGTCGCGCGAGGTGCTCGAGGCGGCGTTGCAGGGCTTCACGGGCACGGTTTGTTTCGTCTCCCACGATCGGCGCTTCATCGACGCGATCGCCGACCGGATTGTCGAGGTCGGTGGCGGGGGCGCCGAGAGCTACCCGGGAAACTACAGCTATTACCTGTGGAAGAAAGAACAAGAGGCGCTCGCCGCCGCAGAGCGTGAGGCCGAGCTAGAGTCGAGCCGTGCGCGGGCCATCGAAGACGAGCTCCGCGACGGAAGCCGCGATCAGAAGCGCGAAAAGAAGCGGCGCGAGGCCGAAGAGCGCGCCGAGCGGTACAAGCGGCTGAAGCCGTTGAAAGTCGAGCTCGAGGCGATCGAGGGTGAAATCCTCGCGATCGAGGAGGGGATCGGCACGCTCGAGCACGAG
>JAGQJP010000709.1 GCA_020430585.1 Myxococcales bacterium
CGATCGATCGCGGGTTGCTTGAAGATCTTCCCGACCAGCCCCATCCCGCGATGCAGGTGAATCGCCTCGCCGTTGGAGGAGGCGATCCCGCACGACTCCTGACCGCGGTGCTGCAGAGCGTGCAGTCCGAGGTAGGTGATCGTCGCCGCTTCGGGGTGACCGTAGACGCCAAAGACCCCACACTCTTCGCGCAACTTGTCCCACACCACGTCGCACTCCTTTTGTGTGCCGCACCGTTGGTGACGTCGCGCGGCGCCGCTCACTCGATGACGCGCCGCAACCCCGCGCGCCAAACCTCGTGGATCGCGCTCCACTCGAGATCGACGCGCACCGCCGGAATCATCACCCGCCCTTCGTCGACGCGACCGATCGCCTCGAAGGGCACACGAAACTGCTCGGCGAGCTCGAACAGTCGCTCTTCGTTCTCGCCGTGATAGGTGATCAGCACTCGACCGTGATCTTCGCCGAAGAGCCACTCTTCCCAGGTCAGCCCCTCGGGCTGGGAGAGGATCGAGCAGCCGAGCTGTGCGGAGCGCACCGCCATCTCGAGCAGCGCCACCGCCATCCCGCCATCGCTGAGATCGTGTGCCGCCGTGACCCAGCGGTCGCCGATCGCCTGGCGCACCACCATCTGCACGCGCCGCTCGGCTTCGAGATCGACCGCAGGCAAACCGCCGCTGATCCCACCATGTCGCCAGAGCTGGTAGAGCGAGCCGGGCAAACCGCCGCGGGAGGAGCCGAGGATCGCGATCCGATCGCCTGCGCGCACAAAGGCGCCCGAAACGTCGGCGCGCGGTTCGTCGACGAGGCCGACCATCGCGATCGTCGGCGTGGGGTAGATCTGGGTCCCCTCGGTTTCGTTGTAGAAGCTGACGTTCCCCGAGACGACGGGGATGCGGAAGAAGCGACAAGCGTCGCCGATCCCCTTCACCGCCTGGACGAACTGCCCCATCACGCCGGGGTTCTGGGGATTGCCGAAGTTCAAGCAATCGGTGACGCCCAAGGGCTCGGCGCCGACGCACGCCAGATTCCGCGCCGCTTCGGCGACGGCGAGGACCGCGCCCTTGTACGGATCGAGGCGACAGAAACGGGCGTTGACGTCGGTCGTGAGCGCCAACCCCCTCGTCGATCCGGGGATACGCAGCACCGCCGCATCCGCCCCGGGTCGCACGACCGTGTTGGTCTGCACCATGTGGTCGTACTGCTCGTAAACGACGGAGCGGTCACCGAAGATCGGCGTTCCGAAGAACTCGAGGAGCGCGCGGTTGGCGTCGTGAATCGGCTCGGGGTGCGGGTTCGGCAGCGTCGGCGGCTGCATCTGCCCCTGGGGCCGCTCGTAGATCGGGGCGCCATCGCAGACCGGATGAACGGGCAGATCGACGACCGTCTCACCGTGGTGGCGAATCCGCACGCGCTCGCCATCGGTGACATGGCCGATCACCACGGCGTCGAGATCCCACTTCTGGAACACCGCGAGCACCTCGTCCTCACGACCCTTTGCGGCGACGAGCAGCATCCGCTCCTGGGACTCCGAGAGCAGAATCTCGTAGGCGCTCATCTTCGCGGCGCGAGTCGGGACGCGGCCGAGCTCGATCTCCATCCCGGTGCCACCGCGCGAGGCCATCTCGAAGGTCGAGCAGGTCAGACCGGCGGCACCCATGTCCTGAATCCCGACGACGGCGCCCGTGCGCATCACTTCCAAACACGCCTCGAGCAACAGCTTCTCGGTGAAGGGATCGCCGACCTGCACCGTCGGGCGTCGCTCTTGCGCGGCGTCATCGAAGGCCTCGGAGGCCATCGTCGCCCCGTGTATCCCGTCGCGCCCGGTCTTCGAGCCGACATAGATCACGGGATTGCCGAGGCCCGTCGCCTTGCCTTTGAAGATCTCGTCGTGGCGCGCGATCCCCAGGCAGAAGGCGTTGACCAGGATGTTCCCGTTGTAACAGGCGTCGAAGTGCACCTCGCCGCCGACCATCGGCACGCCCATGCAGTTGCCGTAGTGGGCGATGCCGCGGACGACGCCGTTGACGAGGTACTTCGTCCGCGGGTGCTCGGGTGCGCCGAAGTGCAGCGAGTTGAGCGAGGCGATCGGCCGCGCGCCCATCGTGAAGATGTCGCGCATGATCCCACCCACGCCCGTCGCCGCGCCCTGAAACGGCTCGATGAAGGAGGGGTGGTTGTGACTCTCCATCTTGAAGACCACGCAGAGGCCCTCACCGATGTCGATGATCCCCGCGTTCTCGCCCGGGCCCTGCAACACGCGTGGCCCCTTCGTCGGGAAGTGCTTGAAATACGCGCGCGAGCTCTTGTACGAGCAGTGCTCGCTCCACATCACGCTGAAGATGCCGAGCTCGCTCAGCGTCGGCTCCTCGCCGATCGCCGCGAGGATCTGTTGATACTCGTCAGGGGTGAGCCCGTGGTCCTCGATCAGCGCGGGAGTGATTGTCTCGGGTGCCATCGAACCTCTCAGCGAGTCGCCAACCAGGCGCGCAAAATCTCGGCACCGTCGGTCGCTCCGAGGGCCTCACTGCTACAGCGTTCGGGGTGGGGCATCATCCCCAAGACGCGGCCGTTGGGGGAGCAGACGCCAGCGATGTTCTCGAGCGAGCCGTTGGGGTTGGCCGCCTCGTCGAGGACGCCGCCGGACGAGCAGTAGCGGAAGGCGATCTGCCCCTCGGCGTTCAGTCGTCGCAGGGTCTCGGGCTCGGCGACGTAGTTGCCCTCTTGGTGAGCGATCGGCACGCGAAACGCCCGCGCGGCATCGAGCCGAGCCGAGAGCGCCGCCTTGGATTCGCCCGCGCAAATGTAGACGTCGCGACAGATGAAGCGCAACGAGCGGTTGACCATCAGCGCGCCCGGCAAGAGGCCCGACTCGGTGAGGATCTGGAAACCGTTGCAGATCCCCAACACGTAGCCGCCGCCTCCGGCGAAGTCACGCACGGCACGCATCACGGGGCTGAAGCGAGCGATCGCCCCGGCCCGCAGATAGTCGCCGTAGGAGAAGCCACCGGGCAGCACCACAGCGTCGACGGCCGGGAGCGTCGTCTCTTTGTGCCAGACGAATCTCGCCTCGGCGCCCAGCTCGTCGACCAGCGCTCGACGGATGTCTTCGTCGCAGTTCGAGCCGGGAAAGACCACGATTCCGATCGTCATCGCGCGCCTTCGTCGAGGGTGAAGTGGTACGATTCGACGACCGGATTGGCGAGGAGCTTCTCGCACATCTGGGCGATCGCCGCCTCGGGTTCGGCGGTCCCCGCCTCGAGCTCGACCTCGAAGTACTTTCCGACGCGGACATCGGCGACGGCGCTGAAGCCGAGGTCGTGAAGGGCGTGCAGAACCGCTTTGCCCTGTGGGTCGAGAACGTCCGGCTTGATCGTGATGGCGATTTTGGCGCGCATGGGTCGTCCCTCTGGCTCGATTGGCGGCCGTGCTGCCCATCTATTATCGGGTCTTCGCCGGTTTGTCAATGCCGCCTCGCGCCGGCGAGCGGGCGCACCGAATGCGACGACGGCTCCAACGCGGGGCGGATGCGCGACGTCTCGTCGAGTCGACGCTGGAGCGAGGCGAGGGCTTCAGACGGATTGGAGGCGCGCGCGTTTCTGGCGCGTGATCATCCAGGCGATCGGGCCTGCGAGCTCGGCGTCGAGCGGCAGCGCCTTGAACGTTTGGATGATGCGCAGCGAGATGTCGGTCATTTGGCGGCTGCGAACGTCGGGCGTCGTCTCGATCGGCTGCTCGGTCCAGGCGAGGTTCCCTGTGGTGTTGTAACCGATGAAGTGCGGCGGATCGATCTCGTCTGTGCCGAGGCCGAAGCTGCCGTTGAAGCAGAGCGCGAAGCTGCGGTCCTCTTCACCCAGCTCTAGCGGCGGCGAGTCGTCGGGAAAGGTGCCAAAGACGTAGAGGCACTGGCGATCGTGGCCCTGGGCGTTGATCGAGACGGGGATGTTCGCGATCGTCGAGATCGCCAGGGCCAATGGAATCGAAACCCAGCTGCGAGGCACCACGTGCTTGGGAAACGAGCCCCGGGCATAGAGATGGGCGATCAGTCGCTGAACGATCACCGCGATCGGCTTGTGATCGAGAAACACGCGGTCCGGCCGCGGGACCCAGAGCCCGTCGTCGGTCGGCCCGCCGAGAACCACGCCGCGGTAGAGCACGTGGTACTCACGCTTGGCGTACGACGAGCCATCGTCGTCTCCGAACTGTGCGAACTCGCCGCAGCGCTCGAGCAGGCGCACGAGAAACGGCGTGCTCGGCGACAGCCGCAGGGCGCGCCGAATCTCCCAGCGCGCCTCGTCGATCCGCCGCGTCATCAGGAATGCCTCGACGAGCCGACGACGGATTCCGCCGCCGTCGCCGAAGCGCGCCCGCGCATCGCGCAAGAGCTCGGTGGCGATCGCGTAGTCCCTCAGATCCAACGCCAGGTCGCAGACCTCGAAGCGCCCCTCCAGGTCCGCTGCGTGTTGCAGCGCCTGAGTCAGCGCCGTCTGCGCCACAGGTCGACGATCGAGCCGCGCGGCGAGATGGGCCAGCTTGAGCCAATGGCGATGAACCGTCGGGGCGCGCTCGGTCAGCTCCTGCCACAAGATCAGGGCATAGTCGAGCAGACCGTCGCGCTCCGCACGGTCGGCGCGCCGCTCCAATTCAGAGATCGTCTGTAACGACATCTGTGCACTACGTACCGTTGTTATCGACAGGGTTTGCGTTTCAGGGCGCGGTCGGCCCCAAGCTCTCGCTGAATTGCGCGAGGTCCTGCTCCCAACGAGCGAATCGGTCTTCGAAATCCTGCAACCGGGCGATCAAATCGTCGAGGCGACCCTCGGAGACCGACGCCGTCTCGTTCCCAGCGCCGCCCGCCACCGCGTGACCCTTTCGCAGCTCGCGACCCGCGCGCTTCGCGTTCGATTTCTTCGACGCACCATTCTTCGATCGATTTCGGCGTGCCATGAGCGCCTCCATTGGCTCGTAACGTTCGACTACTCGATTGGGCCCATTATCTCGTGATAGCCAAATGTGTCAAAAATTTTGGCCAATTGCGATCCGTCGGCGGCTGTGTTACAACCGTCGCGTCAACCTAAGGAGTTCGAGCGGTGGGACGTTCAGGTAAGCTCCGACGCGCAATCGATGAGTTGTCCCGCGGTCAGGCCAACCTTTCGGCGAGGGTGCGAGAGAACTGGCTCGCCCTCTTCGGCGACCAGTCCAGCGACGATCTGGCCAAGCTCGACCGCTTGCCGACGCAGCTCAACGAGTACGGCTTCGATCCCTTCGGTTTCCAACCGGAGTTCGCCAAGCTGGTGGTGCCGCTCTTCGCGTTGATCTACCGCCACTACTTCCGCGTCAAGGTCTACGGAATCGAGAACCTGCCGGCGGGTCGTTGTTTGCTGATTGCGAACCACTCGGGGCAGATTCCCCTCGACGGGATGATGATCGGCTGCTCGATCTTGCTCGACGCCGATCCCCCGCGCTTCATTCGCTCGATGATCGAGCGCTGGATCCCCTCCTTGCCCTTCGTCAGCGTCTTCTTCGCCCGCCTCGGGCAGGTCGTCGGCACGCCCGAGAACTGCGAGCGGCTCCTGCGACGCGGCGAAGCGATCCTCGTCTTTCCCGAAGGCTCGCGGGGGATCAGCAAGGAGTTTCGCAGGCGCTACCAGCTCGAGAGCTTCGGCCTCGGCTTCATGCGCCTCGCCCTGGCGACCGAGACGCCGATCGTGCCGATCGCCGTCGTCGGCGCCGAAGAGCAAGCGCCGTCGATGCTGAACTTCGAAGCGCTGGCGAAACTCTTGAACATGCCGTCGTTCCCCGTGACGCCGACCTTTCCGCTGCTCGGGCCGCTGGGCCTCTTGCCGCTGCCCGTCCGCTACCACATCCACTTTGGTGAGCCGCTGCAGTTCGAGGGCGACCCCAACGACGAAGAGGACGAGATCGGGCGGAAGGTCGAGGTCGTCCGTTCGACGATTCAGCGGATGCTCCACGACGGGCTGAGCCAGCGTCAGGGGTTGTTCCGATGAACGAGACGAGCAAGATTCTGATCACCGGGATCAGCGGAAAGCTCGGCCAGCTGCTCGCCGCCCGCCTCCATCGCGATTCGGAGATCATCGGTATCGACCGCCGCCCCTTCCGCCGCCGCCCGAAAGACGTCGACCACAATCAGATCGACATCCGGCGTAAGAAAGCCGAGGATATCTTCCGCACGCAATCGATCGCCGCGGTGTTCCACATGGGGATCATCCACGATCCACGCAAGAACTCCGAAGAACACCACACGATGAACCTGATCGGGACGCAGAAGATCCTCGACTACGTCGAGCGCTACCGCATCCCGAAGCTCGTCTTCCTCTCGAGCGCCAACATCTACGGCGCCCGGGCGACGAACTCGCAGTTCCTCAACGAAGAGTCGCCATTGATGGCGGCGACCTCCTTTCATCAGATCCGCGACCTCGTCAGCGTCGACATGCTCGTCAACTCCTTCTTCTGGAAGCACCCCGAAGTGGAGACGGTGATCCTGCGCCCGGTTCACATCATCGGTGACGTCTCGAACGCGCCGTCGAACTATCTGCGCCTGCCCGTCGTACCGACGATTCTCGGGTTCGACCCGATGGTCCAGGTGATCCACGAGGAAGACGTCGTCGAGGCGCTGACCCTGGCCCTCAGACCGGGAATTCGCGGCGTCTTCAACATCGTCGGCCCGAGTCCGGTCCCCCTCTCGCAGATCATCGCGATCCTCGGCAAGCCCAACCTGCGGCTTCCGCTCCCGGTCTTTCGGCCGACGCTGGAGCGACTCTGGAAGCTGAAGCTGACCTCCTTTCCGCCGCCGGAGATCGACTTCATTCGCTTCACCTGTATGGTCGACGGCGGTCGCGCGAACCGAGTCCTGGAATATAAGCCGTTAAAATCGCTTCGAGAAACGCTCGAGATCATTCAACAGGACGACATCTACCACATCACGCGCTGATCCGCCCGAACGCCCGCTCCCCAACGATAACTGAACAGAAAGATTGCACGATCGTCGTCGAAGGTGCCGCTACGCTTGACCTTTCCGAGCTTCTTGACTAAGGTGTGCCCCGGAGATGCGCGAAATGACGATTCAGCCAATCATTCGGTGTTCTTGTGGAAGCGGCCTCGACGCACGGTCGTGCTGCTTGCCGTTTTCGAACGTCGTCGGGATCACGCTGGCGCGGTATCGCCTCGACTACCGGTCCTTCAAACGACAACTGTTCCGCTTCATCGAATCGGCGGGGCAACGCACGCGCTTGACCGACGCGCTCCAGCAATACTACGCCCTCGACGACGATCTCGAGCTGGTCTGCCAAGACCTGCTGCAAGAGAGCGAAGAGAAGGAGCGGGTCTTCCCCTGGCTCGCCTGGGACTATCGACATCCCCAGTGCGGTCGCTCGTTGGGCGAAGACTTCCTGCGCCTCGGCCTGGACAGCGTGACCCCGCTGCAGCACGAGTTCGGCAGCGCCCTCCTCGACTCGACCACGCGCTTCTATCGTGTGCTCGAGCTCTGCCCAGGGATCGGCGCCAGCGTCAGCGAGCTCGGCAGTGAGGCGGTCTTCTTCGTGCACGACGACACGCTCCCAGCGGACGTCGCCGTCACCGACCTGATCCTCGCGCGAATTGTTCGGCTGCGGGAGTTCGCGACCGTCGATAGCATCTACGCCTATCTGCCGAGTCAATACGAAGACTCGCTCGCGCCGTACATGGCTCGCGCGGGTGAAAGCCCATCGCTCTTCAAGCACGACCTGCCGGAGACGCTGAGCTTCATCGCCCGTCTGCAGGATCTCAACGACGACGGCCTCGCGCTGGCGGCGATTCAAAACACCCAGGCCTCGGCCGAGCGGCTCTTTCGCCTCTCGGAGCTCGAGCTGAACCGCTCGACCACGCCATCGACCAAGGCGCCGGACACCGACCCGGCGACACGCCGCTAATTTCGTGTGCCCTTCGAGCCTCAGACGCCGAGCTCGCTCAGGTGAGCTCGAAATACTTGCAAAAGATCAGGCGCCCCTCGCTGTCGACGGCGAACTCGGCGCGCAGCAGCTCGTCGTTGGGGTACAAGAGCGAGCAGTGTCCGTCGAAGGGGCAGGCGTGGATACAATCTCGGCAGGTGTAGCGGAAATCGAGCTCGCGTGCTTCGTCGAGAAAGCGCTGATCGAGTGGCCGTCGCATTCCTTTGATCTATCGACTTCGAGATGAGAACGCAACCATGAATCAGGCCCCTTCGGACAACGAGCGGCGAAACCCCGACGATCGCCAATACCATCCGGGCCAGCGCCCCGAGCTTCCGACCGCGCTGGCGCAGACACTGGTCGGCGGAATGACCGACCAGCGACTGCAGAACCCGCGTCGCGAGCCACTCTCGGGTGAGCTGTTCCTCAATTTCTACCTCGACGACGTACGGCTGGAGCTCGCGCGGGCGACCCTCGCACGCCGCCCCTTGGCGATCGAGGTCGGTTTCGGCCACGGACATTTCTTGGCCCAGCGGGCCCTCGAACGGCCCGACCTGCAGTTCGTCGGCTTCGAGCTGCGCCGCAAGTGGTGCATCGAGCTGCGGGACCGCGCGCTGGCGACCGGATTGCGCAACCTGGCGCTGGTACATGACGACGCCCGCTCGGTGCTCGCCCGTTTCCTCGCCGACGACGCGATCGGTGAGCTCTACGTCAACTTTCCAGATCCCTGGTGGAAGCGCAAGCACCAGCGCCGCCGATTGATGACGCCGCCGTTCGTCGAGCTGGCACA
>JAGQJP010000710.1 GCA_020430585.1 Myxococcales bacterium
CAACGTGATCGAGATGGGCCCACAGCTCTACGGCATCACCAAGGCGGCGCAGCACTACTTCAACAAGAAGCCGAAGGAGCTGACCCTCGTCGAGTGCATCTTCATCGCCAGCATCCTGACGAACCCGAAGAAATTCTACTACTTGACCCAGCTTCCCGAGCTACCCGAGCATTGGCGCCGCAAGCTGCAGCGCTACGCCACCGAGATGTACCGACGGGGCAAGATCACCGCCGAAGAGCTGAAGGCGGCGCACCCCTTCACGCTGACCTTCGCCAATGGCAAGAAGCAGGTGACCAAGCCGAGGGACGGCTTGAAACCGAACCCCTACGACTGAATCGCGAGCCCAACGGAGGACGACCGTGGCACCGACAATTCGCGCTCCACGCGGAACCGAGCTGCGCTGCAAAGGCTGGTTGCAAGAAGCGGCGTTGCGGATGCTGATGAACAACCTCGACCCCGAGGTCGCCGAGCGCCCCGAGGATCTCGTCGTCTACGGTGGATCGGGCAAGGCGGCACGGAACTGGCCCGCATTCGAGGCGATCGTCGCCGCGCTGACGCGCCTGAACGACGACGAGACGCTGCTGGTCCAATCCGGCAAACCCGTCGCCGTCTTCCGTACCCACGCCGATGCGCCCCGCGTCCTGTTGGTGAACAGCATGCTCGTCCCCGCCTGGGCCAACTGGGAGACGTTCTGGGAGCTCGAGCGCGCGGGGCTGACGATGTACGGCCAGATGACCGCGGGGAGCTGGATCTACATCGGCACGCAGGGCATCCTCCAGGGAACCTACGAGACCTTCGTCGCCGCCGGTCGCAAGCACTTCTCTTCCGACGATCTCGCCGGGCGCTTCGTGCTCTCGGCGGGCCTCGGCGGGATGGGAGGCGCGCAACCGCTGGCCGCGACGATGGCTGGCGCCGCCTTCCTCGGCGTCGAGGTCGACCCCCAGCGAATTCGGAAGCGCCTCGACACGGGCTACCTCCAACACTCGACCGACGACCTCGACGAGGCGCTGGCGATCGTCGAGCGCCACCGCGCGGCGAAGACGCCCGTCTCCGTCGGCCTCTGCGCCAACGCCGCCGACGTCTACCCCGAGCTGGTGCGCCGTGGCTGCGTGCCGGATCTGGTGACAGACCAGACGTCGGCACACGATATGCTCAACGGCTATGTCCCCGCGGGGATCCCCTTCGAAGACGCGCTCGCCCTCCGCTCTGCCGACTCGAAGGACTATCTCGAGCGCTCGTATCGTTCGGTCAAGCGACACGTCGAAGCGATGCTCGACTTCCAGCTCCTGGGCAGTCACGTCTTCGACTACGGCAACAATATCCGCGAGCAGGCCAAACAGGCCGGGACGCTGAACGCCTACGACTTTCCCGGCTTCGTTCCCGCCTACATCCGGCCGCTCTTCTGTGAAGGATACGGGCCCTTTCGCTGGGTCGCGCTCTCGGGAGACCCGGCGGACATCTACCGTACCGACGAGATCGTGAAGCGCACCCTGCCCGACCGTCCGGCGCTCCACCGCTGGCTCGACAAAGCGGCGCGAGAGGTGCAATTCCAGGGGCTGCCCGCGCGGATCTGTTGGCTCGGCTACGGAGAGCGCGACCGGGTCGGACTCGCCTTCAACGACGCCGTCGCCAAGGGCGAGCTCGAGGCGCCGATCGTGATCGGTCGCGACCACCTCGACTGCGGCTCGGTCGCCTCGCCGAACCGCGAGACCGAAGGGATGAAGGACGGCTCCGACGCGATCGCCGACTGGCCGATCTTGAACGCGATGCTCAACGCGGTCAGCGGCGCGACCTGGGTCTCGGTGCACCACGGAGGCGGCGTCGGTATTGGCTATTCGATTCACGCGGGGATGGTGATCGTCGCCGATGGTACGGAAGCCGCCGCCAAACGCCTGCAGCGCGTCCTCGTCTGCGACCCCGGGCTGGGTGTCGTGCGTCACGCCGATGCGGGCTACGTCCTCGCCACCGATTGCGCCGCGCGGAACGATCTCGACCGCCCCTGAGCGCGATCCGCGGAGCCGAGATGGCTCGAACGAGGCTAGCGGCCTGGCGGCTCGAGCTCGCCGTAGCGCTCGCGCAAGCGTCGCTTGAGCACCTTGCCCGTGTTGCCCTTGGGCAGCTCTTCCACGAAATAGAACGACTTGGGGACCTTGAATCGCGCCATCTTCTCGCGGCAGTAGCCCGTGAGCTCGGCGGGATCGCCCACGCCTCCGCGCGGCACGATCACGGCGATCAGCCGCTCGCCCCACTGTTCATCGGGGACGCCGAGCACCGCCGCATCCTTGACCTCGGGGTGGCGCAGCAGTACGTCTTCCACCTCTTTCGGGTAGACGTTGACCCCACCCGTGATCACCATGTCGATCTTGCGGTCCTCGAGGAAGAGATACCCGTCGTCGTCTTGGCGCGCGATGTCACCGACCGAGAAGAAGCCGTCCCGCTGCGACTTCGTCGTCGCGTTCGGGTTGCGGTAGTAGCCTTCGATCGTCTGGTCGTTCTTGATGTAGAGCTCGCCCGGCATGTTCGGCGGCAGCTCCCGCCCGTGGTCATCGAGAATCCGCACGGCGTTGCCCCAAAACGGCTTTCCGATCGTCCCGGGTTTCAGAAGCATGTCCGACGAGTTCGCCACCGAGACGATCCCCGTCTCGGTCGCCCCGTACATGTCGTAGAGCACGGGGCCGAAGCGGCCGATGATCCGCTCGCGCAACTCCTGCGGGAGATGGGAGGCCCCCGATACGATCAGTCGCAGGCTGCTCGTATCGAAGCGCTTCGCCCTTTCGAGCGGGAAATCGACGAGGCGCCGCAGCATCGTCGGCACCATCACCAACGAGGTCACGCGATGGCGCTCGATCGCCCGAAACGCCGCCTCCGCCTCGAACTCGGGCAGCATCACCATCGTCGCGCCTACAGCGAAGTGGACCATCGCAAAGGCCGAACCGAGGCTGTGGTAGAGCGGGCAGGTGACGAGGTGGATGTCGTCGCGGGCGATCGGTATCGCCGAGAGCAGCTTGCCGAGCAGACTGACCCCGAGATTCGACATGTTTCGCACAGCGCCCTTCGGATTGCCCGTCGTTCCAGAGGTATAGACGATCGTCGTCCCTTGGCGCTCGCTCTTGGGCACGCGACGAAAGGCATCGGGCCGATTCAGCGCCTCGTAGGCCGTCTCGCCTTCGCCCGGTGGGCGGCCGATCGGGACGCGCAGCAGCTCGCTCGGTGGGAGCACGAGGTGCTCGAGGGCCTCCTCGACCGCAGCGCCGCAGGAATCATCGTAGACGATCGCCCGCGCCTCCGAGTTGTTCACGATGTACGCCAGCTCTTCGCCCCGCAGGTGGTACGACGCGGTCACCGCCGCGGCCCCCGCGCGAATCGCCGCGTTGTACGCCTCGACGAAGCGCGGCGAGTTGTGGAGCATCAAGACGATCTTGTCACCCCGGGCGAGCCCCCGCGACTGTAGACCACCAGCGATGCCCTGAATTCTCTGCTCCAGATCGCGGTAGGTCAGCCGCTCCGCATCGGTCACGATCGCCGGCTTCTCGCGGAGGATTTCAGCCAAGATCTTGAAGATGTTGGAGGGCTCGAGATCACCGACGGCGAGAGTGCGCACCGCCTGAACGAGCCCACCGAGCGTGATGGATCGAAGCATGCCGCTGCGAACCACGCCGCGCAGACCCGCGACGTGCCCCTCCAGCGCCTTGAAGTGATCGGTCATCTGCATCGTCTCCCACTACGTCGAACGCGCCGTGCGCAACCGCGTGATCAGATCGCCACGCCAGGGAACGTCACGCCGCTCGAGCGCGAGAATCGTCTCCTCGACCGGGTACTCGAGCCGCCGAAACTCCGAGTCGACGAGCTCGCCGCGATCGACGCGTACGCGCCAATAGCAAGCGCGCCCATCGCCATCAAAGGGGTAACCGATCGACCCGTCGTTGACGAGATATCCGCCGTCGACCTCGTGAAGACAAGGAATGTGCGTGTGTCCCCCGACGACGACTTTCACGTCGTGCTTCCGCAGCCAACTCGCCGCGAGCAGACGGTCGCTCTCGGGCGTCAGCCCGAGCTCGTCGTCCGAGGGAACGCCGTGGCACAACAGGATCGGGAACCCATCGACCTCGACCCGCTCGGTCTCGGGCAGGCGCGCGAGGAGGTCCCGCCCAGCGGACGAGAGCTCTTGCCAGCACCAGCGAAACATGGCCAGAAAGGCGGCCGGTTTGCTCGAGGGCTTCTCGAAAATCCCCTCGAGCAGATAGCGATCGGTGTTGCCGCGGATCACGGCGTTCGGGCGCAACTCGCGGAGCAGGGCCAGACAGGCACTCGGCTCGGGCCCCATGGCAACGAGGTCACCCAGGCAGAACAGCGCATCGACGGGATCGCGCCGCAAGTCGTCGGCGAACGCGCGCAGCGCCTGGAGGTTGCCGTGGATGTCCGAGAAAATCGCGATCGTCTTCAGAATTGAAAATCCGTCGTCAGATAGAACAGGTGTTCGTTGCCCGAGCCCTTGAGCGCTTTCATCGCCGCATGCGGGATGAAGACGCCGTACACCGCGTCGAGCTTGAGATAACGCCACACTTTGTAGCTCACGAGCACATCGACCTCGGAGCCGAGATAGACCTCGCCGCTCGAGAACCGACGGGGAGCCTGGAAATAGTGATAGTCGACCTTGATCACCATCCCGCTGACGGGGGCGAGGCGAATGCGCCCCCCGATGTCCATCAACCCGCGATTGATCGTGTCGTTCGGGATGTTCAGGAAAAAGTCCATGTACCCGTAAAACCTGTGGTTCGTCGCGAAGAGCGTGTCGAAGGACTTCGAGTCACCGTCGTTGGGGTTGCGGTCACCCGAGAGATACTCGAACCAGGCATCGAAGCCGAGGTTGACCCGCAGCAGGCGGTGGGGGATCGTGTAGCCGACGAGCACGGCGCCCATGAAGGCTTTGATCGTCTTGTCGCCGACCTCACCGAACTGGCCGTAGAACTCGCCCGTATAGTTCAGCCCCTTCACCTCGCCCGTGAGGTGGACGCCCATCGTGTGCCGCACGCGCTTTTCGGCATAATCGGTGTCGATCACGTAGAGCATCGACGGCTCGAAATAGGGCAAACGGCTGTAGCGGAAGTGGACGACGCCGAGATCGCGGTCGCGTTTGAAGACGTTGTTCAGCGCGTGCTCTTCGCCCACTTTCGCGTAGAAGATCGTGGCGTGATAGGGATCGCGATCGTAGTAGATCCGGATCCCGTCGAAGCTACGCGCCTGCATCGACCAGTCGACGGCGCCGATCAGGCGCTCGTTGTCGAGCGACAGCTCCTGGCGCCCGATGCGCACGAAGAGGCGGTCGACGATGCGAACCTGGCCGAACGCCTGGTGCAGATCGAATCCATTGGCGTTGTACGTTCCGAGGGTGTCCTTCTCTTCGCCCCAGGTGCGGACGTCCTGGACCTGGAAAAAGAACGACAGCCGGTCCATGTAGCTCAACGACATTCCGAAGCGCGCGCGCTGGGCGACGGTCTCGGAGTTGTTGCCGACCTTGAAATCTTTTCCGGTGTTGAACAGGAACCGCGCCCGGTATTGTCCACGAAAATCCAACTGAACCCTGCCGCCCACGAGCGACGTGCTGAGCGCCGCACCGTCGGCCCACGCCACTGCCGGCGCAGCGACTAGGCACAGGAACAAAACGAGAGTCTTGTCGTAGAACCGTCGCCGTCTCACCTCGCCCTCCTCTCCGTCACAGACACTGTCGTAGCGGACATACACATGATTTTGGTTGGCAGAAGAATGCCACAGGCGCCGAACGACCGAAAGCAAATTTTGTAAGTCTGTGAAAAAAAAGAGCCCCGCTTGGCTAGAGCGGGGCTCGACGGAGGTTACCGACGGCGTCGTCATCGACGCGCCTCGGAGGTGCGCTAAGGCTTAGATGTTGTAATCATAGTTGACCCTGGTCTCTTTACCCTGCTTCTGAATCGTGAAGCCGTAGTCTTCCAGACCCTTGTCGACGCGGTTCATCGAGGTCCAGAACTTGACCCGCACGGTTTGCCCCGGGTGGTCCTTGGCCAAGCTCAGCGCCAGGTCGTGAAGCTGGTCGAACTGGTAGACGTTCGGCCGCAGAAACACTTTGTAGGTCGGCGTCTTGCTCGAGTTCGCCTCGACGCGATTGAGGATCCGATAGGGATCCGCCAGGCGAAGCGGCTCGCGCACGAAGCTCTGATAGCCGAGGCTGTGCAGCGAATACATCTGCCGATGATACTGACCGAGCTCGGCGGTCTGGATCCCGACGTCGTTGATGTAGGTCTGAACCGACTGCTTCTCGGGCGCGGTGGCATCAGGCTTCTTCTCGACCATCACGGCGAAGGACGAAAGTACCATCCCGATCGCCAGAGCTACGACTAGGAGCGCCTTGTTCGTGTTGCGGTTCGCCATCATCTCTCGCATGTATCGAGCTCCCGTCAAATCCGAATCGCAGTGGGGGCAGCTCTCGTTTTTGATATCCACGGTTTTTTCGCAAAACGGACAAATACGCATGATAGCCTCCTCACCCGGCCAGGGGTGTGATGTCTCTCGTTCTGGATACTCAATCGGGAGGTTTGGCGGGAAGCTTTACGTCTTTTTTGCGGTCCGGAGATCTTTTTTTCGAGGGCCCGCAATCACAGGCGCGGCGGTGTTCGGTGGGCGACTACTCGATGCCGTTCGCTCCGAGCCAGCGCTCGGCGTCGAGCGCCGCCTGGCAGCCACTGCCCGCAGCGGTGACCGCCTGTCGGTAGACCGGATCCTTCACATCGCCGCAGGCGAAGACCCCTTCGACGTCGGTGTAGGTCGTATCGGGTTTGGTCACCAAATACCCGACCTCGTTCATCTTCAGCTGGTCCACGAAGAGATCGGTGTTCGGCTTGTGACCGATCGCGTAGAACAGCCCGCTGACTTTGAGATCTCGGGTCTCGCCGCTCGTCTTGTTGACGACTCGCAGCACCTCGAGCACCGTCTCGCCCAGCGCCTCTTCGGCGACGGTGTTCCAGAGAATCTCGATCTTCGGGTTCTCTTCCACCCGCTTGGCCATGATCTTCGAGGCGCGCATCTCGTCGCGACGCACCAGCATATAGACGCGCGAGGCGTACTTGGTGAGAAACGTCGCCTCCTCGCAGGCCGAGTCGCCGCCACCGATCACCGCTAGCGGCTTCTCGCGGAAGATCGGTAGCGCCCCGTCGCAGACGGCGCAGGCGCTGATTCCTTTCATCCAGAGACGATCTTCGCCTTTGACGTGAAGCCGCTTGGCCGTCGCGCCCGTCGAGATGATGATCGCGTGAGCCTTGACGGTCTGGGTCTCGGAGGTCACCGTGAAGGGCCGCGACGCGAGGTCGACGGCGATCACGTCCTCCATTACGCACTTGGCGCCAAACCGCTCGGCCTGGCGCTTGAACAGATTCATCAGCTCGGGGCCGAGAATGCCATCGGGAAAGCCCGGAAAGTTCTCGACATCGGTCGTCGTCATCAGCTGACCGCCAGCGATGTTCCCCTGGTTCTGCTCGGTGAAACCCGAGCCTTCGAACACGAGCGGCGCGAGCTCCGCGCGGGCCGCATAGAGGGCCGCTGTGTAGCCGGCGGGACCAGACCCGATGATCACCAGTTTCTCGATTGTGTCGCTCATCATCTTTTCCAATTCAGGGCTGTCGAAGCCATCGTTTCCACCACTATGAGACCTGATCTATCGAAAATGTTACATCAACTCAACGCCCAATCGCGATCCAGCCGAAATTTCCCCGGCTTCATCGATCGCCGCCCGCGGTTGACAACGGACGAGAAGGCTCCGTATGATCGGCCTGGCGGACGACGATGCCAGCCACCAACCCATGGGGAGCGTACGACATGACCCGAGCCCTCGCTAGCCTGCTTCTATTGGCGTTCATCGCGATCGGTTGCTCGAAGAAGACGACCGACACCGAGAAGAAGGAGACGCCGAAGACCGTCAACCCCAACACCCCCAAATCAAAGGATCCCAAGCCGAACGATCCGGGTAAGAAGCCCGGCCCGACGGAGAATCCGAAACACACGTACAGCGGACCCGACGCTGACCTGAAGGAACGCCTCGAGAAGGCCTACTTCGAGCTACGCTGCCTCGCCGAGAAGAGCAAACCAGCGGACCTCGCCGCGAAACAGGAAGAGATCTACAAAAAATACGGCTTCAAGTCCGTGATGGACTACACCAGCGGCATCAACAAGCTCAAGAACGACGGCGACTACTGGAAGCAACTGCTGACTCGCGCCAAGACTCACTGCAAGAGCTAGCGACCGCGCCAGCGGCGTTCACCGTGCTGGCGTAAAAAGCGACCACGCCGCTATTCGCGCGCGCGACAACGTTGTCGCACACCGGTTTCACGCCTACGTCGGCGCGCCCCCTGCCGCGCAACGGTCTCCCCTCACGCGGCGGAGTGCATCTCCTTGTCCATACAACATTTCTTGTACTTCTTCCCGCTCCCGCAGGGGCACGGGTCGTTCCGACCGACCTTCTTGCCTTGACGGCGGTAGGTCGACGGCCGCGTCTCACCATCGCCGTCCTGGTCCTCGCCGTGGTGGTAGACCACGCGCTGGTGTTGACGGCGACGCTGGCGACGGCGCTCGATCTCTTTCTCGTCCTGGACCTCGACGCGGAACAGGGTCTCCACCAGGTTCTGTTCGACAAGCCGGATCAGCTCTTCGAAGTATTGGTAGCCCTCTTTCTTGTAGACGATCTTCGGATCCTTCTGCGCGTAGGATTCGAGATGGACGCTCTCGCGGAGATAGTCCATGTTCAACAGGTGGTTCTTCCACAACGAGTCGATGATGCGCAGGTGCTGGTCGCGTTCGAAATCGCGCCAGATCGTCAGCGCGTCGTCTCCGCTCAGCTCCTCGTCGTTTTCCGACCGGTGGATCGTCGACAGACGCTCGGCGACGGTCTTCTCCTTGTCCTCGTAGGCCTTCTCGAGCAGGTAGGAGAGCAACTCTGCCGCCCCCTCGAAGGTGCCTGGCAGCTGCGCCGCGTCGAGCTCGACCTGGTAGAGCGTCTTGAGGTGACGCGTCAATCCGTCGACGTCCCACTCGTCGACGTGCACGTCGGGCGGACAGAACTGGGCGAGCACCTCGCCCGAGACGTTGTCGATCGCGTCGAAGACGAGCTCGCGCGTGTCTTTCCCATCCAGAATCTGACGGCGTAGCCCATAGATCGTCTTGCGCTGGATGTTCATCACGTCGTCGTATTCGATCAGATTCTTGCGGATGTCGAAGTTGTGACCCTCGACCTTCTTCTGCGCGTTCTCGATCGCCCGGGTGATCCACTTGTGCTCGATCGGCTCGTCGTCGGGCATGTTCAGGCGCTCCATCACCTTGGCGATGCGCTCGGAGCCGAAGATCCGCAACAGGTCGTCCTCTAGCGATAGGTAGAAGCGCGTCGAGCCCGGGTCGCCCTGCCGGCCCGCGCGACCGCGGAGCTGGTTGTCGATCCGCCGCGATTCGTGCCGCTCGGTGCCGATGATCCGCAGACCGCCAGCCTTCAACACCTTCTCCCGCTCGGCTTCGCACTGCGGGCGATACGTCGCGACCAGCTCGGCATACTCGGGTGCCGTCTCATCGGGGATCTCGTGCTTCGCCATCGCTTCGGCATTCCCCCCGAGGACGATGTCGGTCCCCCGGCCAGCCATGTTCGTCGCGATCGTTATCGCCTGGTAGCGGCCAGCCTGGGCGACGATCCCCGCTTCGCGCTCGTGGTACTTGGCGTTGAGCTGGTTGAACTTGATGTTCTTCCGCGTCAGAACCTTCGACAGGTGTTCGGACTTCTCGACGCTCGTGGTCCCCACCAGGACGGGCTGGCCACGCTTGTGGCAGTCGAGGATGTCGTCGATCAGCGCCTTGATCTTCTGCGCCTCGTTCTTGAAGATCACGTCGTTCTCGTCGTTACGGATCACGGGCATGTTCGTCGGCACGACCGTCACGTCGAGGTTGTAGATCTTGTGGAACTCCGCCGCCTCGGTCTCCGCCGTCCCGGTCATCCCGGCGAGCTTGTTGTACATGCGGAAGTAGTTCTGGAAGGTGATCGTCGCCAGGGTCTGCGTCTCTTCTTCGATCTGCACGCCCTCTTTGGCCTCGATCGCCTGGTGCAGACCGTCGCTCCAGCGCCGTCCGGGCATCTTGCGACCGGTGAACTCGTCGATGATGATCACCTGACCCTCTTCGACGATGTAGTCCTTGTCGCGCTTGTAGAGAGCATGGGCCTTGAGCGCTTGATTGATGTGGTGCAGGGTGTCGGTGTGCTCGACGTTGTAGAGGTTGTCGATGTTCAGGCGCCGCTGCAGCTTGTCTTCACCGCTCTGCGTCAGCGTGACGGTATGGCTCTTCTCGTCGACGAGGTAGTCCTCGTCCTTCTTCAGCAGCGGGATCACGGCATTGATCCGGTAGTACTCCTCGGAGGACTCCTCGACGGTTCCGCTGATGATCAGAGGGGTGCGCGCCTCGTCGATCAGGATCGAGTCCACCTCGTCGACGATCGCGAAGTTCAGATCGCGCTGAACGTAGTGCGCCAGGTCGAACTTCATATTGTCGCGCAGGTAGTCGAAGCCGAACTCGTTGTTCGTCCCGTATGTGATATCGCAGCCGTATTCGCGCTGGCGCTCGGAGTCGTTGAGACCGTGCACGATCACGCCGACGCTGAGGCCGAGGTAGCGGTAGATCTGACCCATCCACTCGGCGTCGCGACGGGCGAGGTAGTCGTTGACGGTGATCAGGTGCGAGCCCTTGCCGCTGAGCGCGTTGAGATACATCGCGAGCGTGGCGACGAGGGTCTTGCCCTCACCCGTCTTCATCTCGGCGATCGAACCGCGGTGCAGAACGATCCCGCCGATCATCTGCACGTCGTAGTGGCGCATCTTCAGCTGGCGCCACCCGGTCTCGCGCACCGTGGCGAACGCTTCGGGGAGGATCTCGTCGAGGCTCTCACCGTTCTCGATGCGCTGGCGGAACTTCGGGGTCTGGCCCTTGAGATCGTCGTCGGAGAGCGCCTTGATCGTCGGTTCGAGGCTGTTGATCCGATCGACGAGGGGTAGCATGCGCTTGATGTCGCGATCGTTCTTGGTGCCAAATACCTTCTTGAAAACGTCGAAAACACCCATCTGAGATCGTCCTCTCGGTAGGAGGAACCACGGGACGCTGGCGCGCGGCGAGGCGGCGGGAGTCTCGCGGGTCGGTCGTCAAAGAAACGGAAACCATATAATACAAAATCCCAGAGAAAACAAGCGACCGCCGCGCAGAATGCCCGCGCGATGGCGTGGGCCGCGAGTCGCGACCGTTGGCCCCCCTGGGTCAAGAAGAAAGATGCGCACACATCGGCGGACTGTCAAGCCCCGAACGCGAGAAAGCTCACGATGTCGAATGGATCGGCGACGGGTGAGGAGGGAGCTACGGCCTCGCGAGGGTTCACCCCATGTCGAGGTCGTCGTCGTGCACGACGCCCCGTCGGCGTAGCGCCTGGTAGATCTGCAGCAGCGTGCGCTCGAGACGATCGACGCGCTGGCGTAGACGGGTGACCTCGTCCAGCTCGCCGTTCGGTGCATCGGCCACCAGCGGGTTGGTCACTCGCAATGTCTGAATGCGGGCGATCTTCTGGGGTTGCGCGTCGCCCTGAGCGTCGCGGTTGAAGACGATCTCTGCGGGGGCGCGATGCGCCTGGGATGGCGGTGGCTGACCAACCGCGCTGGCGCCGAGTCGCAACGACGGTTCCCGCTCGGCAGCCGACGTTCCCCCTCGCGTGCCCGGCGCCCCGGCCCCCGTGGCTCCACCGTCGAGCTCGAGCTCGAGGGAGATCTCGTCGGAGGTCGGCTCCCTCAGCTCGAGCTCGGCGCCCATATTCAGGCCACCCCGCGTTGGGGCACCCGAACCTGGCCGGCCCAGAGTCAGCTCGAGCTCCTGCGTCTCGTACTGGCCGCGATTCTCTGCGCCATGCTGGCCCTCTGCCCGCGGGGGCTGTGGCGCCGCGCGCAACGGCTGCGGTGCACCACGCTGGGGTAGCGGAGCAGGCCCCGAACGTTGTGGCGCAGGGGCCGGACGTTGTGCCGCCGGCGCCGCGCCTCTCGTGACCCCAGGCCCGGGCTCGATCTCTTGCGCATCGAGCTCGAACGATGAGGTGCTCAGCTCTCTGAGACCAAACGCGGTGAACTGCGAATCGAGAGACGACGGTTTTCGATAGTAGCGCGTGATCGCGTCGGTGATGTCGGTCGGCGTCGCCAGCGCCGGAATCACCTTACAGCCCGTGGTGAACTCGAGCTGCGTCAAATCGTGCATGTCGCTCGGGTCGGCGAGGGCGACGGTCACGGTCTTTCGCCCGCGGATCTCGACGACCCGCACGGGGATCATCTGCTTGCGCTCGATCAGCTGCTTGGGCAACATGTCGAGGGCGTCTTGCGGGACCTCGATCCGTGACAGGTTCACGAATGGTATCCGATAGATGCGTGACAGCGCCTTGCCCAGCTCCTCTTCGGTGAGAAAGCCCAGCGCGACGACGGTCTCGCCGAACTTCATCCGATTCTTCCATTCCTGCTGGTAGCGCAACGCCTCATCGAGCTGCTGCTGGGTGATCAATCCCATGTCGCGCAGGACGTCACCGATCCGACGTGTCTGACTCGCCATTTCCGAAATTTTCCGCCCCGTTATGCTATTGGTGACATTCTAGCACAGCCACGCAAGTCGCGCAAAAGATTAGATGATGCGAACCACCTCGATCGACGGCGCGGAGCGCGGCTCTTGGAGCGACCATTGCCCGAGGATCAGCGAATCGCAAAGGAATAGACGTGGCCGCCGTTCGAAATGAAATAGAGGTTGCCCCCACGAACGAAGAGATTGGCCGAAACGCCCTTGGTAAAATGGATCTTTTCGAGTACCGAGCCCTGCAGGCGATCGACGATCGCGATACCATCCGTCGTCGAGAGGAAGAGCTTGTCGCCCACTGGCTCGGGATCGGAGAGCCCGTAGTTCGGGTTGAGCACGAACTTGGTGCGCCAGGCGATCGTGCCGTCCTTCTTCAACACGGCGATCAACTCGTTGGGTCCCGTCGTCAGGTAGAGATGGTCTCCACGGAGGATCGGAGAGCCGAGAGCGGGCAGCTTCGTTTGCCAAATGACGTCGCCATTGTCGGTATTGAGGGCGTACAGCCCGCCCTGTTGGGAGGTGACGTAGATCGTCGAGCCGTCGACGACGGGTGAGCCGTCGACGTCTTGAAAGCGTCCGCTGCCCGTGCTCAGGCGGCGGGCCCAGACCACAGCCCCGTCGACGACCGAGAGCGCGGCAAAAACGCCATCCGCGAACCCGGCGTAGATCTTGCCCGATTCGATCAGCGGTCGGCTGCCCCCGAAGACGCTGAACTCAGAGGGCTGGCTTCGACGATAGACCCACGCGGGCTTGTGCTTTTGCAGATCGATCGCGTACAGATGGTTGTTCGCCGTCAGAAAGTAGACACGACCGCCTTCGACGAGGGGGCGCGTCAGCACTTCGCCCTGGGTCTCGTAGGTCCAAAGGACGCGACCGTCGGCGAGGGAGAGCACCACCAGGCGCCCGCCAGAGGTCCCGCAGAACGCCATGTCGGCATGCACGGAGAGCCCGGTTCGCACCTTGTCCGCGAGCTTGGTTTTCCAGCGCAGCCGTCCACTCGCGGCGTCGATGCCGTACACCGCGCGGTCGTTCGAGCCGACGACCAACAGACGCCGTTTCGCGTCGTAGGCCGGAACCGCGAGCTCGCGGGGCTTGTATTGCAGCAGCTCGTGATCGCGCAGCTTGACCTGCCACAAGGGCCGCAACAGGGGTTGTTTCTTGCGAAACTCGGGAACACTGAAGTACTTCGACGCGCTGCAACCGACGACGCCGACGAGCGCCAAAAGGAGAACGATACGGAGTGTGGAGCGCATCATTTGCCGTCCGCGAGCAGCTCGTTCTTCTTGCGGATCTCTTCACGCAGATAGCTCGCGCGATTTTCGAACCAGAACTTGCTGAACTTCTTGTCTTCGAGCAGTTTCTTGTAGTATTCGCGCGCTTTCTTCGGATCGCTCTTGGCGCTCAGATCGCCGAGATGCATCGTCGCCAGCACCTGGTAGTAGACGCTCGGAGCCGACGCGACGAGCTTGTATTGCGTCTCGGCCTGGGCCAGCTTGCCGACGTTTTCGTAGTACGAGGCGAGGTCGAGCAGCGCGAGCCAGCGCAGTGGGCTGTCCGTCTGCGCGTGGATGAACGCCTTGATCTGCTGTTCGACCCCCTCCGTCTTTCCGCGGCGTAGATCGGCCGACGCGAGCACCAGCCGAGCCAACGACGACGCTCCCGTGCCAGAGTACTTCGTGACGACGCCCTGATAGAGCTTGGCGAGCTCCGTGTACTTGGCCTGAGTTGTCTCGAACGTCTCGATGTCTTTCAGTTTCTTCTTCTGCGCATCCGAGAGCAGCTCTTTGACGGGGAGCGCGCTCTTGCGCAGCGCGACCGACATCGTGAGCCCAGCTTTGTCCCGTTTGCGATCACGCTGCCACTGGAAGAACAGGATCACCATCACGACGACCAAGATCCCGGCGGCAGCGATCGCGAGCGGACGCATGTTCTCACGGATCCAATCGAACGCGGTCCGCGTCGCGTCGATGAACTGATCGGGCTCGTTGGCGTCGATTCGTTCGAGTTTCTTCTTGCGCGGTTTGAACGCCTTGGGACGCCGAGGCTGTTTATCCTTCTTCGACACGTTCGCACTCCAGCAGCTAGTTCGTCGCAGAGGTACCGGGCTGTGTCGCTCACAACGACCGGGGTGTAAGGTATAGATCAGGGGGCGGGCCTTGTCAATCTCGTTGCGGAGACCGGCCGGCAATCGCCAGAGCGAAGGAAAATCGAGGACCGGAGGTCCGGCACGGGTTGACTTGGCGTTCCAGCTCTTCTATAACAGCGAACCGTGACAAGAGCGACTTCCACGATCGCGGTGCTCGTGCTCGCCCTGCTCGCCTCGTTCGACGCCCTGGCGGCCGAGATGACTAGGTTCAGCGTCGGCGTCGCCCCGGTATACGCCAAGAACGTGACGGCGCCACCGAGCTACGGCGCCGATGGCATCGGTGCGTCGGTGCGCTTCGCCTACAATCTCACGCCCGACTGGGCCCTGCGCAGCGATCTGCTCTTCGTGCACCACATCGGCGCCGCGAACGTCGTGCAGACGCTCGATCTGTCGCTCAACGTGCTCTATACGATCGATATCGGAACGTTCGTACCGTATCTGATCCTCGGCTTCAGCTGGTCTGTCGTAATCCCGCGGGGGGACGCCCCGATCTACGACGGCGCGCTCCACTTCGGGCTCGGCCTCGCCTGGCGGATCAATCGACGCTGGTCGGTCGCCCTGGAGGGCAAGAACATGGTATTTTTTCGCGATTTCACCTCGTATCCGAGCTACCTGGTCCTCGGTCTGGTAGGCCGCGTCCATTGGTAATCGCATCGGGGCTCGATACGGCTTTCGGAGGACTCGATGAGCAACGACACTAAATCGAATGGACGTGGTAAGTGGGGGAGCCGCATCGGCTTCATGCTCGCCGCTTCGGGGTCGGCGATCGGCCTCGGAAATCTCTGGAAGTTTCCCTACATCACCTACAAGTTCGGCGCTGGCGCGTTCGTGCTGGTCTATCTCGGCTGTATCGCCCTCGTCGGCCTACCGATCATGGTCGCCGAGATGATGATCGGCCGGCGCTCCGGGCTCAACCCGGTCGGCGCGTTCAAGAAGCTGACAAACCGTCGGATCTGGGTCTTCGTCGGCGGGCTGGGGGTGACCTGCGGCTTCATCTTGCTCAGCTACTACAGCGTCGTCGCCGGATGGGCCCTCGAGTACACCGTCAAGTCGGTGCGCAACGACTTCGCGAACCACCAGACGATCACCGACAAGGATATCGGCGCCCACCTCTTTGCCGAGTACATCAAGACGCCGAAATCCAAGAGCGATCCGATCAAGGCGGGCTACGGTAGCGAGCTCTCGACGATCTCCTTCTACGATCTGAAGAGCCCCAAAGCGAAGAAGGCCTTTCTCGCGAAGCTGGCCAAGGCCTGGGGCGAGTTCGCCAAGGGAAAGCCCGAGATCTACGCAAAGCTGAAGAGCAACACCACCGCCTCGCTCCTCGATGCGTTCCAGCGCGGAGACGACTACTCCAGCCGCAAGCTGCGACTTCAGCGCTCGCTCTGGGTCGGCGCGCTCTTCGGCAAGTTCGTCGCGAGCCCGGCGAAGGTCGTCGGCTGGCACCTACTCTTCATGCTGTTGACGATGCTGATCGTCGTCGGCGGTGTCTCGCAGGGGATCGAGCGGGCGTCGAAGATCTTGATGCCACTGCTGTTGACCATGCTGGTCTACTTGGTGATTCGCGCCCTCGGATTCTCGAGCGCCTCCGAGAGCCTGGCGATGATCTTCCGCCCGAATTTTCACGCTCTGACCATCGAAGCGGTCCTCGAGGCGCTCGGCCACTCGTTTTTCACGCTCTCTCTCGGGATGGGCGCGATGTTGACGTACGGCAGCTACCTCTCGAAGGACGAGAGCCTGACGACCTCGTCGATCGTGATCACCGCCCTGGACACGCTGATCGCCCTGATGGCGACGATCATCATCTTCTGTGCGATCCACGCCTTCAAGATGCCCGTCGGAGACGGCGGGGTGAGCAACCTCTTCCGGGCAATCCCGGCCATGTTCCAAGAGACGCCGGGTGGAAACTGGCTGACGGTGATCTTCTACGTGTTGGTCGCCTTCGCCGCCCTCACCTCGACGATCTCCCTGCTCGAGGTCGTCGTCAGCTACTTCATCGACGAGCGCGGATGGAGTCGACGCAAGGCGACCCTGTTGATGGGTAGCGCGATCGCCCTCCTCGGCGTCGCCTCAGCGCTCTCTCTCAACGCCTGGGCGAATTTCAAGCCATTCTTCGGCAAGACCGTATTCGAATTCTTCGACTACACGGTATCGAACTGGTTTCTCCCCCTCGGTGGGCTCTTCGTCGCCCTTTTCGTCGGCTGGGTTCTGCCGGTCGAGGCCAAGCGGGACGAGCTGAAGGGGCTGCCCGCCGTCGCCTTCGGCCTCTGGCACGTGACGATTCGCTACATTTCACCGCTGGCGGTCGCTGGCGTCTTCGTCTGGCTGCTCTACCAAAGCATCGTCGCCTAGAGAGAACGCCGTTGCCCCGAGGCGCGAGGCGCTGGCGCGGCCGCCGGTCGACGGCAGTGAATCGCGAGTCGCTGGGCGTCGCCGCTGGTCGACGGCGCTAGTCGTCGACCTCGGTCCGCTTGCCGCCGCGCGGCCGAAAGTAGAGACGGATCGGCGTGCCCTCGAAACCAAATCGCTCGCGCAGCTGATTCTTGAGAAAACGCTCGTAGGAGAAGTGGATCGCCTCGGGGAAGTTCGTCTTCGCGACGAACGTGGGCGGTTTGGTCGTAACCTGGGTGACGTAGTAGATCTTCACCTTCTTGGTGCGGTACATCGCCGGCTGTTTGCGCTCGACGACCTCTTCGAAGAAGCGGTTGAGCTCGCCGGTGCCGATCCGTCGCGTGTACTGCTCGTGCACCCGCTCGATCAGCTGTAGCGTCTTGGCGACGCGCAATCCGGTCTTCGCCGAGAGAAAGTGAATCGGCGCGAAGCTGAGAAACTTGAAGCGATCGCGCAGCTCTTTGGCAAAGGTGCCGGCGGTGCTCGTGTCCTTTTCGACGAGGTCCCACTTGTTGATCAGCAACAGACAGCCACGCCCCCGCTCGAACGCGAGCCCGGCGATCTTTTCATCCTGCTCGGTGGCTCCGATCGTCGCGTCGACGAGGATCAGCACGATGTCGGCCTCCTCCAGGCTGGAGATCGCCTTGATCACGCTGAACTTCTCGAGGCGTTGGCTGATCGAGCGCTTGCGCCGAATTCCCGCGGTGTCGACGAACACGTAGCGCCGCCCGTTGTAGGTCAATTCGGTGTCGATCGAGTCCCGCGTCGTGCCCGGCAGATCGCTCGTCAAGAGCCGCTCTTCTCCCAGCAGCTTGTTGATGAACGTCGATTTGCCGGCGTTCGGCTTCCCCACCACCGCGACACGAATCGAATCGTCGGTCTCGTCCCGCGTGTCGACCCCATCGGGGAGCAGCTCGGCGACGTCGTCGAAGAGATCGGAGATCCCGTGGCCGTGGGCGGAGCTGATCGGATAGATCGTCTCCACGCCGAGGGCATAGAACTCGGCGCTCAGCCCATCCTGCTCGCGGCCGTCGATCTTGTTGACGACGTAGAAGATCGGTTTCTCGGCGCGACGTAGATAGGCGACGACCTCTTCGTCAGCCGGCATCAACCCGGCGCGACCGTCGAAGAGCAAGATGATCACGTCCGCCTCGTCGATCGCCAGCTGCGCTTGCTCGCGCATCAACTCGAGAATCTTGTCCTCGGCGCCAGGATCGAAGCCGCCGGTGTCGACGATCGTGAAGTGCTTGTCGTCCCAGACCGCGTCCGCATAGTTCCGGTCGCGCGTCACGCCCGGCACATCCTCGACGATCGCCTTGCGGCTACGGCACAACC
>JAGQJP010000711.1 GCA_020430585.1 Myxococcales bacterium
ACGACCGATGCGCTCCCCGACCGCGACCGTGCGCTCGACGATCTCGAGCAAGGCCCCCTCGCCCTCGCAAAAGACGGACTGAGCGGCGTCCATCAATTCTCGATACCCCGGGCGCGGCTGCGCTCGCATCGCGGCGAGGGCGTCCGCCAATCGCAGCGCGTCGATCGCGCTCGCCGGGGCGACATCTCGATGGATGCGCCGCAGCTCGTGACCGACACGGGCGAGCCACGCCGCGGGCGCGTCTGCGCCGTATCGCCAGAGGTGATCGTACCAACCCGGGGCCCGCACACCCGCTCCGTATCCCGAGGCGACGCCGAGACGCCGGTAGGTCCAGGGGACGAACGTCGAGGCCACCTTGAGCTTGCGCAAACCGCGGAGGCGAGCGCGGTCCTCGCGCTGCGGTGGCATCCTCTCGAGCGCCGGAACGTGCCAGGCGCCACAAACGACGGCCAGACGCTGCGTCCCATCCTTCTCGGCGAGGCGCATTCGGAGGCGCATCTGCGCCTCGCGGATCGACTCGAGGGAAGCCTCCCACGTCGATTCGGCGCGAGTCGACGGCGCCGACCCGGTCGGCACGTCGCGCACGCTACGCATCGCCTCGGCGATCGCCTCGAACACACCGCTCGTCCGCTCCCGTTGCTCGAACCACTCTTCCCAGAATCGATCGTCATCGTCGTAGCCCGCCGCCAGAGCCAGCTCGGCGAGGGGATCGAGCGACTCGCCCTCGGCCGCGCCAGCGCTCCGCCCGCTCTCGATGAAGGCGAAGCGCTGCCCCACCGGAAGATCGAAAAACTGCGCCGGAACCGCGCGCTCCCGAGCGTACTGCAGCGCCTGCCATTCGGGAGAAAAGCGCGCGAAGGGGAAGAAGATCGCCTGTCGTGGCTCGTCGGGACGATAGCAGAGGATCGCGACGGGCGGTTCGAGATCGTCGTCGAGGAGGGCGAGCAGCTCGTCGCCCTCGGGTGGACCCTCGACGAGCAGCCGGTCCGGCTCGAAGCGCGCGAGCTCTCGGCGCAGGGCCTTGGCGCACCCCGGCCCGTGGTGGCGAACGCCGAAGATCCGCGTCTCCATCACCCGGCTCAGCCCAACATCTCGCGGCAGGCGCGGTAGAGATCACGCCAGCTCTCGCGCTCACGGACGACCGCCTCGAGGTACTCGCGCCAAACGATCGTGTCCTGCAGAGGGTCTTTGATCAGCGCGCCCATCAGACCGGCGGCGAGCTCGTCGGCGCCGATCGAGCCGTCTCCGAAGTGGTACGAGAGAGCAAGACCGTTCTGGATCACGGTGATCGCCTCTGCCGTGCTCAGCGTTCCGCTCGGCGACTTGAGCCGCGTACGCCCATCCTCGGTCAGCCCGCTGCGCAGCTCGCGAAAGATGGTGACGACGCGCCGAATCTCATCGAGGGCGTCGCGCTCGATGGGCAGCTCGAGCACTCGACCCGTCTCGCGGACGCGGCGTTGGACGATCTCGACCTCGCGCTCGAGAGACTCGGGTAGCGGAAGAACCACCGTGTTGAAGCGGCGCTTGAGAGCGCTCGAGAGCTCGTTGACGCCACGGTCGCGATTGTTCGCCGTGGCGATCAGGTTGAATCCGCGCCGCGCCTCGACGCTCATGCCGAGCTCGGGAATCGGCAGCGCCTTCTCCGAGAGCGCCATGATCAGGGCGTCCTGTACGTCGCTGGGAATACGGGTCAGCTCTTCGACGCGAACGATCGCCCCCGACTGCATCGCCCGCATAACCGGGCTCGGAACCAGCGCCCGCTCGGAGGGACCCTCGGCGATCAGCAGCGCATAATTCCATCCGTAGCGGATGTTCTCTTCGGCGAGGCCCGCCGTTCCTTGGACCAGCAGGGTCGAATCATGACAAATCGCCGCCGCAAGATGCTCCGAGACCCAGGTCTTCGCCGTGCCCGGAACCCCGATCAGAAGCAGAGCGCGCTCGGTCGCCAGGGTGGCGATGGCGATCTCGATCAGACGTCGGCTACCGATGTACTTTGGCGAAATCTCGAAGCCGTTCTCCAGCCGTCCGCCGAGGAGATAGGTCGCGACGGCCCAGGGCGAGAGCCTCCACTGCGGCGGACGCTGTCGCGTATCGTGGCGCGCCAGCTCCGCTAGCTCTTCAGCATACTGTTCCTCGGCGCGCAGTCGCAGCCGTTCGTTCACCGCCCCACCTCCTTGTGCATTTCGGCGCGAAACGCGAGGATCGCCAGCGTCCGGTCGATCAGCCGCAGCCACGCGTTCCCCGCCGGTCGGAGCCGGCTCCACTGTGCCACGAGTGCCGGGAGCATGGCAAGCGGCGCCCGCAGCGCGAGTCCCTCGGCGAGTGCATCGAGCTCGCGTCCGCGGGGGCGCTGGATCGTCTCGACCGTCGAGCCGAGGGGCCCTGAGACAGCGGCTACGATCTCTTCACCGAGTGGCGCGCGCCGCTCCAACCGGGCGCGCAGAACGAGCGGCGGAGCGTGCATCGGCCCAGAGAACCGCGAGAGCTCGCGCAGAGCCGTGCGCTCGAGCGCTTCGTCACTCGCCATCGCCACGATCGCCGGATCGTGTGCCGCTAGCTCGGACTCGGGCAGGGTCCAGACCAGGGCGTCGGCGAGAGGCACGTCGGTAAAACGGAGCGCGCTCGCGACGAAGGCGCCGAACAGCAGCGACTCATGCTCGGAGCCGAAGAGTGCCTCGAGCAGCGGGACGCGTTCGACGCCGATCTCCGCGCACCAGACTTCGCTCGGGACGCGGGCGACGCCAAACGAGAGCCACGCCTTCGCGCTCTGGCTCGACGGGTCGGCCGATCGATCGACGTCGAAGTAGGGCGGTGCAGCGACCGGAAGCTCGACGACCAGGCGAGTGGGAGGAATGAGCGCTCCTCGCAGCGACGAGAGGGCGCGCTGCGCCGCCTCGGATCGAATCGGCTCGATCCGCAGCCAGCGCCGAGCGACGTCGACGAGCCGCCGCGAGGGCTCGGAGCCCGGTATCGAGAGCAACAGATCGAGGGCGAGAGCCGAGACCGCGGCGCTGCGGTCGTCGAGCGCGCGCGTCAGCAAAGGAGCGTCACCCAGCGATAGGCCGTCGCGCAAGATCGAAAGCCAGCGGTGGCGCTCCTTGGCCGGCTCGGCGGCGATCTCGGCGGCGATCCGCTCGCGCGCCGCCTCTTTCGACTGCGCCCGACAATCGGCGAGCATCCGCGCGCGTCCTCCACGGTCTGCCGCCCCGAAGGCGGTGGAGTCGAACGCTCGCGGGACGAGCTCGCGCCACGCTGGATTCGAGCGAGCGAGCCAAGGTCCCAGTGGCCCCGCGACGCAGAGGGCGCAGCGGCGATCGATGACACCACGCGCGGCGAGATCGAGCAGACGGGGAACGAGCTCCGCCGGCAGACGCACCCCGCGCGCCTCCACCAACGTCAACCACTCGGGCAGCAGCTCTTCGAGCTCGCCGTCGGAGAGCAGATTCAGCTGGTGGGCGACGAAAGGCGAGCAGTGGGGTCGATCGTCGGCTTCGACGACGTCGGGAAGCGGGAAGCGGCGCCCCTCTGGAATGCGACCCGCGCGGCGCATCAGCGCCAACGCCGATGCGGTATGCAGCAGCCGCCGCGCCTCGCCGAGCGCTCCCCCGTCCGACTCGAGGCGCGGCAGCCCAGGGGCCGTCGCGAAATCAGCCAAACGTTGGCGCTCGGTTCCGAGGAGCGCCGCGGTGACGCACGCCTGCCAGGCGCGCTCGAGCTCGAACGCGGCGGTGGCCCTCTCGTCGACGACCGAGGTCATCCGCCGTCCGATAGGCTGACGAAGCGACCGTCCACACATAGCGATAGGGGCCAGAACGCGTCGCCCCTCCACTCACCGAAACAATCCACAGCGCCTCCGCCTCCGAGGGCGACCAACTCCCAGATTCCTCGACAGCGCTCGTCGACAGCCACGCAGGCGCCGAATCGGTCGCAGAGCAACGGACGCTCGTCGACGACCACGGCGACCACGTTCTGCAGGCGGAGCGGGATGCACTCGATCCACGGGTTCCGCGCGAGGGCGGCCGCGAAGAGGGCCGCGGCCTCACGAAGCTCGTCGACACAGCCGCACACCGCCGAGAGATCCGCCGCGCGAAATCGGGGCGCCGCTCGCCGCCGGCCCGTCGCTGCCTCACTCTCAAAGACGGCGGCGCGCAACGGAACCGCAGCTGGATAGTAGACGAGCTCGAGCTCTCGCAGGGTTCCTGGTGTCATCTTCCATTCGAAGGCGCGCCCGGCGTAGGCGAACTCGAGCAGTAGCGCGTAGCGGCCCGAGCGGCGACCACAAAGCCAGATCCGCTGCGAGCGGATCGGCTCGTCGTCGTGAAGCGCACGCCCGAGCACGAAGTATCGATCGGTCTCGCGTGCTTCGCTCGCCAAGCTCGCCCGCGTCGCGTGCCAGCCCACCATGCGGCGCAACTCGGCCCTCAACGAGGGTTCGATCGACTCTTGAACACGATAGGCACGCAGCGCGAGATGGAGCGACGAGAGCCTCTCGAGCAGCCGCGCGGGCCAGCCGTCGCCGTCACGAGGGTCCTCGGAGAGTCGTCGCAGCTGGCTTGCCAGCCCTCCGGCCTGCGCGTCGACGAGCGCCGCCGCCGCCGACTCGAGCTCCTGCGGGCGCCGCGACAAATACGCCAAACCATGTCCGATCCAATCGTAGAGCTGGTCCTCGAATCGGTCGAGGCCCGCGGCGATCCGCCCTTCGCGCTCAGCCGCGCTCATTGAGCGGCTCCATCCGGCCGTGGGCGAATCGCGACCGTGCACCGCGAGACGCAGACCAGAGCGTCGTCGTTGTGCACCTCGCAGTGGTAGACATGGGTCGAGCGACCGCGGTGGATCGGTCTGGCGCTGGCCCGCAAGCGCCCTGCACGCGCGGGTCGAAGGTGGTTGGCGTTGATCTCCATTCCCATCGCCAGCTCGCGGGCGAGATCGATCGAGAGGGACGCGGCGACAGAGGCTGCCGACTCGCACATCAGCACGTAGACGCCGCCGTGCACCACGCCGAAGGGCTGGAACAGCCTCGGGGTCACGTCTGTGGCGATCACCACGTGATCCTTGTCCAAAGACTCGTACTCGAGCCCCAGGGTCTGCTCGACGGTACCGGCCGTACGGCCGTGCCAGGGTGGCCTCGGAAGGTTGCGATCGTCTCGTGTCACGCTCCGCCTCCTCACGACATGCAAGCCGACGAAGCATAGCAAACGAAGCGAGGCAGGTAAAGCTCCCGGACGACAGCCGGGTGGGCCGCGAAGCGCAAGGGTCGGGTGAATACTACTCGCAACCCGCCGCCGCTGATCATTTTCATTGACAGTCTATGATCGGGTCGCTAGCTTGTGGGGATATTCAATCGAGGTCTACGGGCCTCGGTTGGCTCGAGCTGCCGTTGCAGAGCGATGCAATGGCGATGACCCGTTCCGAGCGGAGATCGTTTGATGGTTCGATTCGACACGACACGACATAGCGTACCCGCGGATAGACGCGCGGGCGATCCGATCGCGATGTCGGTCGCCGTTGGGCAACGGTGGCACGCCACCGCCGTCGACGGGATCTCGAAACGGACCCCGCAGATCGTCGGCATCTGTCGGTATCGTAGCTCCCGGTCAGCCGGAGACTCACCCCACTCGTAGCGAGTGACTCTCTGCCGACCGGCGCTTCAACGCGAGGTCGGCAACTCTCCAATCCCAGACAAGAGAACCCGACCAGCGTTCTGCTCAACGTTTGTTTCGCCTCGTCTCGTCGTTCATCGGCGAGCCAGAGCGCGACATGACGATGGCTTCCCGGTGTCGACACCGACGTGGCGCACCGCTTTTGGCGCTGTAGAGATGAGGCGACGATGGCCGTCGCCGTCACGGCACGCGAGAGAGATAGGAGGATCGAGATGGCGTCAGCAAAACCCAACCAGAAGAGAGACATGATCGGCCGCCTGCCGACGGGTGGCTACCGCGAAGTCGTAAACGTCGCCTGGCCGATCGTGCTCTCGATGCTCAGTTACACGTTCATGGGAGTCGCCGACACTCTGCTCGTCGGCCAACTCGGTGCGCGCGAAGTCGCCGCCGTCGGGCTCGGAACGGTGGCAATGTTCGCGGTGATCTCATTCGGCTGGGGGATGCTAGATGCAGTCAAAGTCGTCGTGGCCCAAGCCCACGGCGCTGGCGACGAGACCAGAACGATCAGCGCGACGATGCAGGGAATCGCCCTCTCGGTTGCAAGCGGCGCCCTGATACTTCTCATCTTGCCCCTCGGTCCGCCACTGTTGCGCGCACTGGGCGGCAGCGGTGAGGCGACGCGCCTGGCGCGCGACTACTTCGTGCCGCGGCTCTTTGGCGCCCTGCCCATGCTGGCGAGTATCGCGGCGTTCGGCTATTTCCAGGGACACGGCGATACGCGCACGCCGATGCGTCTGCAGATCGCCGCCAATTTGCTCAACGTCGCTCTCGACCTGGTGCTGATCTTCGGGCTCGGGCCGATCCCCGCCCTCGGTGTGGCCGGTGCGGCATGGGCGACGGTGATCGCCCTGACGCTACAGGCCGTTGCGGCGTTGGCCCTCTTCTTTCGGGCGACGACGGGTCGCCGCAAATTCGAGTGGAGCGGGGTCCGCCGGCTGATCGACGTCGGCTTGCCAATGGGGCTGCGATTCTTCCTCGACGTGTTGAGCTGGGCCCTCTTCACGGGGTTCATCGCCCGCTACTCCGAGGCGCACCTGGCGGCGCACACGATCGTCGTGCGCGTGATCAGCGTCTCCTTCCTTCCGGGGCGGGGGATCGGCGACGCGGGATCGATCCTCGTCGGACACGCCGTCGGCGCGGGGCGCTTCGATCGCGCTCGGATCGTGGTACGCCGGGCGACGATCGTCGCCGCAACGTTGATGGGCGGGTTCGGCGTGCTCTTCCTCAGCGCTGGAGGAGCGGTGGTCGGCCTGTTCACCCGTGCGCCCGAGGTGATCGAGCTCGGCCGCAAGCTGATGCTGATCGCCGCCGCGTTCCAGGTCGTCGATGCGATCGTGATGGTCAAGTCCGGCGCCCTCAACGGCGAGGGCGACACGCGCTTCGTGATGCTGAGCAGCGCCTTGAGCTCCTGGCTACTGCTGCTGCCCCTCGGCTATCTCTTTTGCGCCCACTGGCGAATGGGAGCGCACGGCGCGTGGCTCGCTTTGACCGCACAGATCGTCGTCCTCGCTGCGGTCAGCGCCTGGCGCTGGGAGCGTCGGCGGGCGGACGAGGCGCAAGCGATCGAGGCGCGCGCCAGGCGACCGCTCCTCAAAAGAAAACGCGCCAGCCAAGCAGCGTCGTAAAGTACTGTCGATTGGCGTCGAATCCGAGCTTGCGAAAGAGAATGTCGACCTGCAACGACAGGAAGAGCCCGTGGTTCGACGCCAGACGATAGTTCCCCTCGAGCACGGGGGAGACGACGAAGCCGACGTCGTGCGCTCGCGGAGCCCAGAGCACCGAGAGCATCGCGGGAACGAACTCGATCGACAGCTTCGCGCGGCGATAGAGAAAGCCCGAGCGGAAGCCGGCGAGCCAAAATGGTTTGCCGTCGAGACGCACGTCGTTTTGCACCTCGAGGAGAAACCAACTCGCCAGATGATAGCCGAAGCGCAGGCTCAGGCGCGCGAAGCCAGACTTGGCTGGGCGCTCGTAGGCGCCGCCGATGGCGGCCGAGAAGACGAAGGCCGGGTCGTTCGAAATGATGTCTTCGTAGTTCACCTGGACCCGCGCCGTCGGGTCGCCGGCGACGGCGGGGCGCGCGATCAGCACAAGCGCTAGCAGCGCGAAGGTGACCCCGATTTGAGTCTTTCTCATCACGCTCCTCCCATTTCCTCGACCCAAACCGTCTCGCTTCGACAGATATTCCGACCCAATGCGACAACCGTGCAGCGCGGACATTTTTTTGGTATCGTAGGTCGAACGCGAACAGCGCTCTTGCGAACCGAAAAAGACCCACGACACCGTAGAGCGATGGAACCGACGCAATCGACCGCCAAGAAGAGGTCTCGCTTCTGGATCTGGATCGCCGCGCTCGCCGGGCTACCGCTGCTGCTCTTTGCGGTCTCGATCATCCCTTGGCGCTCCGCGACGTTGCTCCGCCCCGAGGGCACGATCCGTGTCGTCGACGAAAGCGGCAACCCGGTCGTCGGCGCCCGCGTGATCGTTCGGCGCTATCGCGTCGGGCCGCCGCCTCGCGTCGAGACGCACCGATTCGTGCAGCAGAGCGATACCCGAGGCCTCGTTCGCTTCGAAATGAAGCTCGACACGGAGCGGATCTTCCCTCTGCTGATGCACGGAGTGCCACAATGGGGCTTCGAGGTCTGCGCGACCAAACCGGCCTATCGCGCCGCGGTGGCTCGCTGGCTGGTGGTCGACCGACGTCGGAGCCCGAAAGAGAACGGACACGCTGTCCCCGAGCTGTCGCTGACGCTCGCGACGGGCAGCGGAGAGTGCCCCTGGGCGCATTATCAAAAGGGTCGCTGAGCCTCGCGCCCGCGCCAACGCGCTGCCGTGACGTCGCTCGTCACCCACAATCGAAAGGACGGATGCGATGCCGTTTCGCGACACCGCCGAGCATCGGCGCCTGCAAGACTCGGAAGATCGACGCGCCGACTGGAAGAACTGGGGCCCCTACCTCGCCGAGCGAGCCTGGGGAACCGTGCGCGAGGACTACAGCGCGACGGGCGAGGCCTGGGACTACTTTCCCCACGACCACGCACGAAGCCGCGCCTATCGTTGGAACGAGGACGGGATCGGCGGGTTCTGCAACCGCTTCCAGAACGTCTGCCTCGCCCACGCCTTCTGGAACGAGAACGACCCGATCATCAAAGAGCGCCTCTTCGGTCTGACGGGCAGCGAGGGAAACCACGGCGAAGACGTCAAGGAGCTCTACTACTATCAGGATGGTACGCCGACGCACTCCTACATGAAGATGCTCTACATCTACCCCCACGCGGCGTTCCCCTATGCCGAGCTCGTCGAGCGGAACCGCGAATCGGGCGTGCACGGGCGAGAGATCGAGCTCTGGGAGATCCTCGAGCTCGAGTTGACCGAGCGCCGCTTCTTCGAGATCACGATCGAGTACGCCAAAGCGAGCGACGAGGACCTGCTCTGTCGGATCACGGCGACCAATTGCGGCCCAGACGCCGCACCGTTGCACATTCTGCCGCACCTGTTCTACCGCAACAGCTGGTCCTGGGATCGACGTCGCGAACCGCCGCTGCTCGAGAAGCGGGGGCCCGAGCTGGTCTACGCCGAGCACCACTATCTCGGCGAGCGCTATTTCTACGTACACGCTCCGGATTTCGCGGCTCCTACACTGCTGTTCTGCGACAACGAGACCAATTACGCGCGTCTCTACGGCCAGCCGAATACCACGCTCCATCCGAAGGACGCGATCAACGACGCCGTCGTCAACGGCGATCCACAGCTCGCCGCGGCTGATCGCGGCACCAAGGCCGCAGCGCACTTTTCGGGCCTGTTGCCACGCGAGACCTCGGTTCAGATCTGGCTTCGCCTCTCACCCGAGCCCGACCGCGAGCCCTTTTCGACCTTCGAAGGGGTGTTCGAGCGCCGAATCGCAGAGGCCGACGAGTTCTTCGACGCGATCCAGCAGCGCTCGCTCGATGAGGAGCAGCGGAGTGTCCAGCGGCAGGCCCTCGCTGGGTTGTTGTGGAGCAAGCAGTTCTACCATTTCGGCGTTGGACACTGGCTCCACGGCGACTCCGCCCAACCCGCCCCGCCGCAGGATCGCACAGCGGGCCGAAACTCCGACTGGACGCACGTCTACGCCCTCGACGTGATCTCGATGCCCGACAAGTGGGAGTATCCCTGGTTCGCCGCCTGGGATCTCGCCTTCCACGTGATCCCCCTCGCCCTCGTCGACCCGGAGTGGGCGAAGCGGCAACTGATCCTGCTGCTTCGCGAGTGGTACATGCATCCGAGCGGCCAGATCCCGGCCTACGAGTGGGCCTTCGACGACGTCAACCCGCCCGTTCACGCCTGGAGCGCGCTGCAGGTCTACAAGCTGACGCGCGAATCCCACGGCGGCGGCGACACCGACTTTCTCGAGCGGATCTTCCACAAGCTGCTGCTCAACTTCACCTGGTGGGTCAACCGCAAGGACATCGCGGGGAACAACATCTTCCAGGGCGGATTCCTCGGCTTGGACAACATCGGCGTCTTCGATCGCTCGAAGCCGCTGCCCACGGGCGGGCACCTCGATCAGG
>JAGQJP010000712.1 GCA_020430585.1 Myxococcales bacterium
CTTCGACTCGGGGCACGGCGATTCCCCTCGTCGGCCGTAGTGGCGAGCGCGCGCGGATGCTAGCGGCGATCGAGGGGCTCTTCCGTGGCGAGCACGCCGTGGTGTTGATCGACGGCGAGCCGGGTATCGGCAAGACGCGCTTTCTCGACGAGATCGCAAGAGACGCCGAGTGGCGCGGGCTACAGCCGCTGCGTGGCGCCTTCGAAGAGGGCGAAAGCTCGCCACCCTTCTCGGCGATCGTCGCCGCGATCGGCAGAGCGCTGAATCCGCTGCGCATCGAACAGCTCGCAGGCATCGCCCCGCGCACGGCACTGCAGGTCTTGACGCCGCTGGTCCCCGCTCTCTCGGCGCACCTACGCGAGCTCGGCGCCGCGGCGACAATCGACGCCAACAGCCGTCAGGGCCGACTGCTCGATGCCTTCGCCCAGCTACTATTCGCCTGGTCGAGGCTTCATCCGCTGCTGATCATCCTCGAAGACCTGCAATGGGCCGATCGCGATTCGTTGATCCTCCTCGAGCACGCTCTCGAGTCGTTCGCCACCGCGCCCCGCGGCTTTCACGGGATCGGTCTCGCCGTCAGCTACCGTCTCGCTGATGCCCGCGGCCGATCCGAAGTCTGGCAGACGATCGAGCGCCTCGATCGCCGCCGCGTCGCTCAGCGGTTGACCCTCTCAGCCTTCGACGAGTCGGCGACGCGTGAGCTTCTGCGCCGAGCGATGCACGAGGCGACCTTGCCCGCCGCCTTCGAGGAGCGGCTGCACGCCGAGTCCGGCGGCAACCCGCTGTTTCTGATCGAGACGCTGCGTGTCCTTCAGGAGCGCGGCGTCGTCAGCCGCGACGACGATGGCCGCTGGCACACGCCGTTCGACGCGCCGAACGCGAGTCTCGATGAGCTCGCCCTGCCCCGCGAGGTCGAGCGGGTGATCGAGAGCCGCCTCGAGAGTCTCCCCGACGAGCTGCGGCAGACACTCGTCGCCGCGACGGTGCTCGGATCGGAGTTCGACTTTGGCCAACTCGGGGCCGTCGTCGCCCAGAGCCCGGAGCGACTCAGCGACAGCGTCCGCCAGCTGCGCGAGCGCCAGTTCGTCGAAGAGTCGCCGGATGCCCTGCGCTTCAGCCACACCAAGGTACGCCAGGTGGCGTACGCCCAGCTCCTCGAGAGCGAGCGCCTCGAGCTACACCGCAAAGCGGCCCAGACCCTGGAGAATCAGCAGCAAACGCGGCTCGAAGCGATGGCGCATCACTACGTCGAGGGGCGGATCTGGGACAAGGCCGTTACATTCGGCATCAAAGCTGGCGAGCAGGCCGAAGCGGTCCACGCCAACCGGGCGGCGCTGCAACACTACAGGCGTGCGCACGAGATCCTCGAGCGGCAGCAGCCTTTCTCTCCCGATCGACGGCTCTATTTGGCGTTCGATCTGCTCGAAGGCATCTCGCGGCTCCTCGGCCTCGTCGGCGAGACGACCGAGCAGCAGCAGGCGCTGCATCGCCTGCAACAGTGTGCCAAGGCGCTGGGCAACCCCGAGCGCCAGGCCCGAGCCTTCAATCAGATGGCGACCTTTCTCTGTAGCCGCCTCGACTTCTACGACGCCGCCGAGAAGGCAGCCCGCACCGCCTACGATTTCGCGATGAAGCACCACCTGTTGAGCCAAGCGGCTGAGGCGCTCGAGATCATCGGGACCTCGCACGAGATGCGGGATCAGCTCGACGAGGCCGAAGCGGCGCTGCGGGAATCCCACGCCCTCTGGGAGACCCTCGATCCCTTCTCGACCGCGACACTGCGGCTCAAGCGAGAGCTGGCGACGGTCTTTTGGAAGATGCGGCGCCTCGACGAGGCCGAGCAGCTCTGTCTCGAGACGCTCCCCCTGGCTGACGAGCTCGACGACCACCAGACGTTGACGCAGCTCTACAAAATGCTCGCCGTCTTCAGCGGAAAGCGCGCCGACTTCGGTGCGGTGCAGCGGTATCAAGAGATCGCGCTAGAACACGTGCGTCGCGCCGGCGTGCGTAGTGACGAAGCGACGATCCTCGCCAATCAGGCGCTCGCGCTGCGCGAGGTCGGTCGGCTCGGTCCCGCGCTGCGGCAGATGCGCCAGGCCCTCGAGCTCGAGCAACAGTTGGCGTTGCGCCGAGGAATCGCGTTGAGCGCTTACAACCTGGCCTATTTGCTGCTCGAGGTCGGGCAGCTCGACGAGGTGGAGCAGTTGACCGAGCGCGTCGGCCGTCCGCAGCTGGCGGCGATCGACAGCCTCTCGGCGGAGCTGCTCTACCGCTGCAACGACGCGATTTGGCAGAACGAGCGCGGGGCCTTCGACGAGGCGGCGGCGATCGCCCAAGAGGCGACGAATCGCGCTGTCGAGACGGGGATGCGCTATCACGAGGCGCTGTTGCGGCTCAACTGGGGCCTCGCGCTCCTGCGGGGTGGCAGCGGTGCCGAAGCCGAAACACAGCTCAAGCAGGCGCTGACGATCTGGCGGGAGATCGGCGAGCGGGTCTTCGCGATCACGACGCACAGCTTCATTGCCGAAGCGCTGCGTCGTCAAGGCCTCACCGAGCGGGCGCTGTGCGAGATCGACGTCGCGGTCTCGGCCCTCGAGAAGACGACGGCCCTCGATCTGCCCCACGCTGGGTATCTGATCCGCGCTCGTATCCTCGACGATCTCGGGCGGAGCGACGAGGCGCGGCAGGCGCTCGAACAGGCGCTGGGCGCCTTCGAAGCGCTGGCGGAGACCCTCGACGACGAGAGGGAACGCGAGATCTTTCGCCGCGTGCCCCAACTGAGCCGAGAGCTCTTCTCTTTCTCGAGGGAGTTTTCGGCGCGAGCATTCGGCGTCCGCATCTCCGTGCGCCTGCCATGCTGCGAGGCGCCGCTCGGGCGACCGCTTCGAGACGATGAGCTGGTCGAGGTCGCTTGGACCGTGTCCAGTCCGGACGACCAGGTCCATCGGTCACGGACCGCGCGCCGACAGGCGCAGATTCGACGGCTCCTCGTCGAGGCACGGCAGGCCGGCGCAGCTCCGTCGTACAACCATATCGCCGACGCCCTGGGCGTCTCATCGCGCACGATCGAGCGCGACATGCTCCAGCTTCGGCAGCAGTTTCCCGATTTGCCGCCGACCCGTCGCTGAGCGCCGAGCGATCCGCCAGTCAAGAATTGGTCGAACCAAAACCATCCGACCGGACGGATTGCGATCTCGACATAAATATTCACCAAATAATTCATAGTATTATCATCGCACTGTTTTTTACTTGACGTCGATCGCGGAAAAAACTACCGTGTGGTCCGACCAATTTACACCACCGCCCCGGGTCCGCGACTCGGCGCGGAATCGAAGCGATACGCGCCAGAGAGCGCCGAGACAGGAGAACAGAGATGACAGATGCAACCGTCGGAATCAGCGGAATCGCGCTGAGCGTCCCCGGACACCGGGTCCCCCTCGAGTCCTGGTCGAATTGGTACGGCCACGATTGGGGCAAGGTGCGCGCCGTCGTCGGAACCGGATTCCGGGTCGCCGACAACCAAGAGAACGCCTACACACTGGCGGCCAACGCCTGCCTGAAGCTGATCGAGCAGTACGAGATCGACCCGCGCCGCATCGGATTGCTTGCGCTGGGCACCGAGTCGAGCACCGACAACAGCGCGGGCGCCGTGATCGTGCGGGGAATGCTCGACCTGGCGCTGCGCGAGCGCCACAGGGCGCCGCTCAATCGCGAGGTCGAGGTGCCGGAGTTCAAGCACGCGTGCCTCGGCGGGATCTACGCTCTGAAGGCCGCTCTGCGCTACGTGGCGACGGACGCCGGGGACGACGTGGCGATCGTCGTCGCCTCGGACATCGCCGAGTATGAACGCGGCAGCTCGGGCGAGCAGACGCAGGGTGCAGGAGCCGTCGCGCTGCTCGTCGAGCGGGATCCCTCGCTGTTGGCGATCGATCTCCCCTTCGGTAGCGCGTCGAGCTTCCGTGGTGCCGATTTTCGCAAACCACTTCGGCGATATGCCGACAAATCGAGCTGGGCGGCGTCGGGCAAGATGCACGACTTCCCGATCTTCAACGGAAAATACTCGACGTCCTGCTACATCGACGAGACGCTGCAGGCGACGCGCTCCCTGGCGCGGAGACGACGCGTGCCGATGGCTGAGCTCCTCGACCAGGCGGGGGCGATCCTGATGCATCGGCCCTATCACCACATGCCCGTGGCGGCGATGTCGGCGATCGGTCTCGCTGCGCTCGCCCACGACGCCGAGCGCAGTCAGCTCTTCGCCTCGCTCTGCGCGGACGCCGGAGTCGATGCGACCGACGTCCGCCGTGAGCTCGGCAGCGAAACGGATCTCTACCGGATGTTCCTCGACGGCGGGCACGATCGCGACCCGTTCCCCACGGCATCGAAGGTGATCAAAGTCTATCGCGGCCACACCAGCTTCAAAGACCGCATTCAGGCGAAGATGAAGATTGGAAGCGAGCTCGCCAAGGAGCTGGGCAACCTCTACAGTGCCTCACTCCCGGCTTGGATCGCCGCCGCGTTCGAAGACGCGCTGGAGCGCGACGACGACCTGACGGGAGCGAGCTGGCTGGCGATCGGGTACGGCAGCGGAAACGCCTCGGAGGCCTTCAGCGCGCGTGTGGTCGAAGGATGGCGCGCTTCCGCCCGGAAGATCGGCTTCCGCGCGGCCCTCTCTGGCGCGCGTGACATCTCGCAGATCGAATACGAAGCGCTCCACGCGGGCGAGGGCGATCCGCGCGAGTTCCACCGTCCCCACGGCGGATTCGTGATCGACCGCGTCGGCGCGACGGACACGCCGGCGTTCCAAGACCTCGGCGTCGAGTACTACCGCTATCAGCCGGGGGATCGGCGCTGAGTCGAGGCCGCGCAACGCGGCCTCCCGAGGCCCAGTCGCCTCGTCACGCCTGCGGTCGGACTCTCAGGAGAGGCGAATCGTCTTCGCCTCGCTCTCCCACGACCCATCCTCGTATCCAGCGGTGAGATTGACTTCGCCCTCCGAGTCCTGGAAGGGACCGATCGCGGCGATGAACGCCTTGCCCTTCTCGCTCGACGAGAAGGGAACCTGAAGCGCCGAGCCATCTTCCGAGACCCGCGTGCCCTCGACCTGATGCGCTTTGGCCGGCAGCTTCCAGCCATTCACCGCCCAGTGGAGGAATCCGGGGCGCGACGAACGAATCTCGAGACGTGTCTTGCGTGAGATCGAGTCTGGCGACGCCTCTCCGAGCACGACGACC
>JAGQJP010000713.1 GCA_020430585.1 Myxococcales bacterium
ATCCTGCTCAAGCGCCAGGTCATCGTGACCGGCGACGTGATGACCAGCGCGTCTGCCGGGTTCGACCAGCAGTCCGGCCAGCCGGCGGTCTACGTCAACCTCGACAGCAAGGGCGCGCGGCGCATGCGCAACGTGACCACGGAGAACGTCGGCAAGCCGATGGCCGTGGTCTTCAAGGAGAAGCGCACGGTCGGCCGCGACGAGGAAGGCAAGCCAATCAGGCAGTGGGTCGAGGAGGTCATCAACGTCGCGACCATCCGTGAGGCCTTCGGTCGTCGTTTCCAGACCACCGGTCTCGACAGCCCGCAGGAGGCGCACCAACTGGCCCTGCTGCTGCGCGCCGGCGCACTGGCGGCGCCGATCGACATCGTCGAGGAACGCACGATCGGCCCGAGCCTCGGCCAGGACAACATCGACCAGGGCTTTACCTCGGTCCTCGTCGGCATGGGCCTGGTGCTGGTGTTCATGGCGGTCTACTACCGCGCGTTCGGTATGGTCGCGAACCTCGCGCTGGTCACCAACCTGGTGTTGATCGTCGCCGTGCTGTCGATCCTGCAGGCCACGCTGACGCTACCGGGCATCGCCGGCATCGTGCTGACGGTCGGCATGGCCGTCGACGCCAACGTGCTGATCTTCGAGCGCATCCGCGAGGAGGTCCGCGCTGGCCGCACGCCGCGGGCGGCACTCGACGTTGGCTACGAGAAGGCGCTCTGGACGATTCTCGATGCCAACATCACGACGGCGCTGACCGGGTTCATCCTGCTCAACCTGACGTCCGGTCCCGTGTACGGTTTTGCCGTCACGCTCTTGACCGGGATCGCCTGTTCCGTCTTCACCGCGGTATTCGTCACGCGCATGATGCTCAATTTCATGCTCGAAAAAGGCTGGATGAAGGAGTTCTCGATCTAGTTCGAGAGGAGAGTTGCGAGCATGTTTACGCTGATCAAACCGGATACGAAATTCGACTTCATGGGCAAGCACCGCCTGTTCTTCACGATCTCCGCCGTGGCGATCGTGCTTTCGCTGGCGAGCCTGGCTTTTCGTGGATTGAACAAGGGCATCGACTTCGTCGGTGGGACGAAGATCATCGTCTCCTTCAAGAAGCCGATCGATCGCGATCAGCTGCGCAAGCTGATGACGTTGATGGTCGAGCGCGAGACGGGATCGAAGTCGGCCAAGCAAGTCGACGTTCAAGACTTCGCGCGGACGACCGGGTTGGTGCGCTATGCGATCCAGACCGAGATCTCGTCGTTCTTGACCGCCGCCGGGAAGAAGAAGATCAACACCGCCTTCCTCGCCAAGTTCGGTAAGGACACCGTGGTCGATATCCCCGAGGAGAGCGGGGGGCGGCTCGAGATCTTCCTCTCCAAGAGCTACCTCAATTGGAAAGAGGACAAGAACGGCGCGGTGACGGGCAAGTCGATCGACGCGGTCAAGGCGGAGCTCATCGCCGAGTTGAACCGATTGGGCTATTCGTCGGTCGAGGTCACCAGCGACAAGGAGCGGACCCGCTACTACCAGCGGCTGCAAGAAGAGACGCTGGTCTCGATCGAGAAGAAGCTCGAGGCGGATTGGTTCCTCGCATACTCCGAGTTGCTCGACCAAGAGATCGACCAGGCGATTCGCAAGCACGCCGAGAAGAGCCGCCCGCTGGTCGAAAAAGGCGAAGTCGACACGCACTTCATCATCGAGATCAAAGAGGTCGCGGCCAAGGTCGCGGCGATTCTGAGCGGCGTCGACGCGATCACCAAGGGTAAGCCCGAGTACAAGGCGATCGTCGCCAACTTCGACCGCGTCGAGTCCGCGTCGACCATCTCCGCCAGCGTCGGCGAGAGCTTGTTCAACGACGGGCTGCTCGCGATCCTCTACGCGCTGATCGGTATCTTGGCCTACATCGCGATTCGCTTCGAGTTCAAATTCTCTCCAGGAGCCGTCGTCGCCCTGGCCCACGACGTGATCATCACGATGGGCGTCTTCTCGGCGCTCTCGGTGAAGTTCACGCTCCCGATCATCGCCGCGCTGCTGACGATCGTCGGGTACTCGCTCAATGACACGATCGTCGTCTACGACCGGATTCGCGAGAACCTCGGGAACCTGCGCGGGAAGAAGACGGTCGACGTGATCAACCTCTCGGTCAACGAGACGCTATCGCGGACGATCCTCACATCGGGTACGACGCTGCTCGTCGTGATCTCGATCCTGTTCTTCGCTGGTGGGCAGATCTTCGACTTCGCCCTCGCCCTCTTCATCGGGATCTTCGTCGGGACCTATTCGTCGATCTTCATCGCGAGCCCGGTCACGATCTATGCCGAGAAGTTCCTCGAAGAGCGCGCCCAAAAGGGTGCCCCGAGCAAGGCCACCAAGGCGCCAGCCAAGTGATCGGCATCGATGGATGATACGCGCTGGATCATCCGCTCAGGCGATGCATCGGTCGCCCATTCACTGATTCAGACCCTGGCCATTCCGCCAATCGTCGCCCGTGTGCTCGCCGCGCGGGAGCTCGTCGATCCCGACGAGGTGCGCCAGTTCCTCGATCCGCGACTGGAGCGTCTCCCGAGCCCGTTCTTGCTCAAGGGAATGGAGCGCGCCGTCGGCTGTGTGATCGACGCGCTTCGGGAGCGGCGTCCGATCGTCGTCTGGGGCGACTACGACGTCGACGGGGTGACCTCGACGGTTCAGCTCGTCTCGTTCCTGGGTGCCCTCGGCGCCGCTGTCGAGTACTACATTCCCCACCGCGATGAAGGCTACGGGCTGTCCCTCGCGGGAGTCGAACGCCTCGCCCGCCCGGGGCTGCTCTTGATCACCGTCGATTGCGGGACGAGCAACATCGTCGAGATCGCTCGCGCGCGCGAGCTCGGCTGCGACGTCGTCGTTCTCGACCACCATCAGGTTCCCGGGCAGCTGCCCGACGCGACGGCCTTCGTCAATCCGCAACAGAGCGGGTGCGACTACCCCTTTCGCGGGCTGGCCACCGCTGGGCTGAGCTTTCAGCTCTTGATGGCGCTACGCCGCCGTCTGCGCGAGGGCGGGCTCTTCGCCACGATCGCTGAGCCGAATCTCGGGGACTATCTCGATCTCGTCGCGCTCGGCACCGTCGCCGACGCGGTACCCCTCGTCGGGCCGAATCGAATCCTCGTCCACTTCGGTCTGCGTCAGATCAATCGCACGCGACGGACGGGAATGCGCGCGCTGATCGACGTCTGCGAGCGCACGCGGCTCGACGCTGGCGACCTCGGTTTCCAGCTCGCTCCGCGGATCAATGCCGCTGGCCGCTTGGCGGGCGCCAAACTCGGTGTGGAGCTCTTGCTGTCGACGGACCCCGAGCATTGTCGAGAGCTCGCGCTGCAGCTGGACGGGCTCAATCGACGACGGCGTGAGATCGAAGACGAGACGCTCCGTGCCGCGGAAGAGAGCCTCGCCCCGCAGCTCGTTGACGGTGCGCCGCCGCCTTTCATCGTCGTCGCCGGCGAGGGCTGGCATCACGGCGTCGTCGGCATCGTCGCGGCGCGCCTGATGGAGAAATACTGGCGCCCGACGATCGTCCTCGCTCGCGATGGAGGCCTCGCCAAGGGATCCGCGCGGAGCATCGCGGGTTTCGACATGGTCGCGGGGCTTCGTCGTGTGGCGACACCGCTCGAGAAGTTCGGCGGTCACGCGATGGCCGCGGGGCTGACCCTCGCGACGACGTCGATCGACGGGCTGCGCGAGGAGCTGCAGCAGATCGCCCAGGAGGTGTTGCGCGAGGAGCAGTGGCGCAAACCGATCAAGATCGACCTCGAGGTCGACCTCGACGAGCTCGACTCCGCGAGCGTCGAGCAGGTGCTTCGCCTCGGCCCCTTCGGCGTCGGAAATCCGCGCCCGGTCTTTCTCACACGCCCTCGGCGGATCAGCGAGTTCTGCACCCTCAAAGAGAAGCACGTGCGCTTCTTGAGCTGGGGTTCGACACGGCCCTTCAAGAGCATCGGCTTCAACATGGCCGCGCGGCTCCCCGAGCCCCCGCCGGAGCTGGAGATCGTCTTCTCTCCCCACCTGCGCGAGTTCAGAGGGTGCGAGCAGCTCGAGTTTCACCTGCGCGACATCCGGCCGCGCGGCGCCCGCGGTTGAACCGAATCCTCGTCTGTGTTATGTAGACGGCTTGAGTCAGCCCACTTTCGGACCCGAGGGGACAGGCCATGAACAAGGTATTCGATAGCGCCGAAGCGGCGATCTTCGATCTCAAGGACGGAATGACGATTCTGGTCGGGGGGTTCGGTCTCTGCGGCAATCCCGAGAACCTGCTCGAGGCGGTGCTCGCCCGCAAGGTTCGGGATTTGACCGTGGTCTCGAACAATTGCGGCACCGACGAGCACGGGCTCGGGCGCTTGCTCAACGCACGGCTGATCCGCAAGATGATGTCGTCGTACGTCGGGGAGAACAAGGAGTTCGAACGCCAGTTTCTCAAGGGAGAGCTCGAGGTCGAGCTGATCCCCCAGGGCACCCTCGCCGAGCGCGTGCGCGCTGGGGGCGCTGGGATCGCCGCCTTCTTCACACCGACGGGGTATGGCACCTGGGTCGCCGACGGCGGTCTGCCAATGAAGTACGACGCGGCGGGCAACGTCGTCAAGTACTCGGAACCAAAGGAAACGCGGGAGATCGGCGGGCGCAACTACGTGCTCGAGCCTGCGATTCGCGGCGACTTCGCCTTCGTCAAGGCCTGGAAAGCGGATCGCTGGGGCAACCTGGTCTTTCGCGGAACGGCGCGCAACTTCAACCCCGTGATGGCGACGGCGGGCAAGGTGACGATCGCCGAGGTCGAAGAGATGGTTGAGCTCGGCGAGCTCGATCCCGATCACGTCCACACCCCGGGCGTCTACATCCATCGGATCGTCGTCGGGCGCAATTACATCAAACCGATCGAGCAGCGCACCGTGCGCCAACGCTCGTAGCCGTTGGAGGTCGATCATGGCTTTGACACGAGAACAGATCGCACAGCGCGTCGCCCTGATGCTCGAAGACGGCTTCATGGTCAATCTCGGGATCGGCATCCCGACGTTGGTCGCCAACTACATCCCCGAAGGGATGGAGGTCGTCCTACAGTCGGAGAACGGCCTGCTCGGCATGGGCCCCTTTCCCTATGCGGGTGAAGAGGACGCCGATTACATCAACGCCGGAAAACAGACGGTAACCGTCGTCGACGGCGGCTCGATCTTCTCGAGCGGCGACTCCTTCGCGATGATTCGTGGCGGTCACATGGACCTCTCGGTGCTCGGGGCGATGGAGGTCTCGGAACGCGGGGATCTGGCGAACTGGATGATCCCCGGCAAGATGGTCAAGGGGATGGGCGGCGCGATGGATCTCGTCGGTGGCGCTCGACGCGTCGTCGTGACGATGAACCACACCGCCCGTGACGGCTCACCCAAGGTGCTGCGTCACTGCGCGCTGCCGTTGACGGGCAAGGGCGTCGTCGACACGATTGTCTCCGACCTTTGCATGATGCGCATCACCCCCGAGGGCTTGGTGCTCGAGGAGATCGCGCCGGGACTGACGGTCGACGATATTCGCCGCGCGACGGAGCCCGAATTCAAAGTGTCCCCGACGGTTCGTGAAATTCGCCTCGCTTGAGGACGCGGTGACAGAGGTGACCAAGGATCCGCCGATGGCGTCGGGGCGCGCGATGGGCCTGGACGTTGGCTCGCGACGGATCGGCGTGGCGCTGAGCGATCCGACGCGGACGATCGCCCAGCCCTTCGGTGTCGTCGATGGGCGCCGGAGCGACGCCGCCTGCCGAGAACTCTGCGCGATCGCTCGCGAACACGAGGTCGGAATCATCATCGTCGGCTTGCCGTTGCAGATGAATGGGCGCGAAGGGACGCAAGCGCGCGTGGTACGCCGCTTCGTCGACGTCTTGCGCAAGATGCTCGACGCGGAGGTGCAGATCGAGCTATGGGACGAACGACTGACCAGTCGGCAGGCGGAGCGGGCGCTTCAGGAAGGCGGCGTGGGGTCTCGCAAGGCCCGAACAGTGGTGGACCAGATCGCCGCCTCGATCATTCTGGGAAGCTATCTCGCCGCTCGCCGATCCGCGTTTTCCTGATCATCACGTCGTTACTCGTCGTTGGCGTTGTGGTCGGAACGTCGGTCTCTGTTTACAACTACGTTCACGAGCCGATCTCGATCGGCGCGCGCCCCTACCGGGTGGCGCGGATTCGTCCTCGTTCGGGCAGTCGCCAGGTGACCGCCGATCTGGCGCGTCAAGGTTTCGTGCGCTCTCGTTGGCGCTTCCAGCTCTACCTCTGGCTCAGCGGCCAATCCCGGGCGATCCGTCCCGGCCTGTACTGTCTCTACCCAAACCAGACGCCCCGTGACCTGGTGCGGATGATCGGACGCGGCGCGATCTGCCCGGCGCTGCTGATTCGCCGCGGAGACAACAGCTTCGATCTCTTCCGCCGCCTGCGGCACCTCGACGCGAAACGCTTTGGCGCCGTCGAGCGGCTCTGCCGCGACCGCCGCTTTCTCCGTTCGATCGGTGTACCCCTCCCCAGTCGCGTTCCGGAGAAATTTGCGGCGCGCGACCTCAGCTGGGCTCCCCTCTGCGAGGGCTGGTGGCCACCGGGAGAGTTCATCGTCGAGCAACGCGAGACCGCTCGCTCTCTCGTCGCGCGCCTGATCAAGCAGTCGTTGCGCCGGTTTCAGACGATCGTCGGCGAAAACCGCAGCGCCTACGTCGAAAAGAAGCAGCGGTTCTCCCTCGACGACATCGGCTTGATGACCCTTGCCTCGCTCGTCGAACGCGAGGCGGTCCTCGACCGCGAACGCCCGATCATCGCCTCGGTGTTCTTCAATCGTCTCCGCGACGGCTGGCGGCTCGACTCCGATCCGACCCTGGTCTACCATCCTCGGCGGATCGGCGCGATCCCCCGCCCCGCGGACCGACGCGATCGCACGAATCCGTACAATACCTACACCTTCAAAGGGTTACCGCTGGGACCGATCGCCATCCCCGGGCGCCGTTCGATCGAAGCGGTGCTTCGCCCGGCGTCGACGGCCTACTTCTTCTTCGTCGCCCGCGGGGACGGTACCGCGGCGCATCGATTCTCTCGCACGTCGAGCGAGCACAAAGACGCGGTGCGGGCCCTCCGCGAGAATCTGCGTCGCCGCCGCCGCTGATCGTATCATCCGCCGTGCCGCGTCGTCCTCAGCGCGCCGCGTCGTCCTCAGCGCGCCATCGCGCCGTGTCAGAGTGGGCGCTCGTAGAGAGCTCGATAGCGAGCGCCCTCGGGGCGAAGCTCGCTGGCGAAGAGGGTCAGCCGATCGACGTCCCAGACGCCGAAGCGTCGCCCGGTGAGGGGTTGCAGCGCGGTCAGGTCCGACCGCACGCCTTGGCGAACCCGACCGATCGTCAGATGCGGGCGAAACGGCCGAGCTTCGCGTGCGAAGCCGAGCGCGCTCGAGACGCGCTCCATCGCCTCGACGAGCGCCATCACGGCGGATTCGGCCTCGGTCAGCCCGACCCAGACGACCCGCGGTCGGCGCCAGGACGGAAAGGCCCCGACTCCCTCGAGGACGAGGCGGAAGGGTCGCGTCTCGAGCTGCGACAACTGCTGGGTGAGCGCTTCGATCACGGGGGCGGCCACGTCGCCGTAGAACTTGAGGGTGACGTGCAGGTTCTCTGCGGCGACCCAACGTACGCCGCGCGTGCTCTCACGGGCGTCAGCCAGCTCCTCGACGAGGGCGTCGCGAAGGATCGCCGGCAGCGCCAGAGCGATGAAAGTGCGAGTTTTCGTCATTTGCGTTAGACTATACACCAACTTGAAGCGGGTCCAAACCGATGTCCGATGAGCCGAAGATCTACCGCGCCCAGACCGACCTCGAGGTGATCGAGGCGATCGCCCAAGGCGGAATGGGTCGCATCCTGCGCGTGAAAGACCACGCCGTCGGACGCGAGATCGCCCTCAAGGTCCTCGCCGTCGACCCCGAAAAAGAGCCCGTCGTCCTGCACCGCTTTCTCCAGGAGGCGCGGATCACGGGGATGCTCGAACACCCGAACATCGTCCCCGTGCATCACGTCGGCGTCACCGCCAGCGGCGAACATTTCTTCACGATGAAGTTCGTGCAGGGCGAGTCCCTCGGCGAGATCACCGCGTTCTTGCGCAAGGGTTTGTTGCGGGCGCGCGAGCGCTATAGTCGGATGCGGCTTTTGAACATTCTCTCCTCGGTCTGCATGGCGATCCACTACGCCCACTCCAAGGCGGTGATCCACCGCGATCTCAAGCCCCACAACATCATGGTCGGCGAGTTCGGCGAGGTGTTGGTGATGGATTGGGGGCTGGCCAAGGAGCTGAGCGAGCAGGAAGAGGAGCGCGGCGACGAGCACGCCCGGATCATCGCCCTCGACGAGGTCGACGATCCCTTCGCGACCCAGAGCGGCGTGATCTTCGGAACGCCAGCCTACATGGCGCCCGAGCAGGCGATCGGTCGCGCCGACACGATCGACCGGGCGACGGACATCTTCTCTCTGGGGGCGATCCTCTACGAGATGTTGACGTTTCATCCGCCGTTTCCCGGCCGCCTCGATCGGCAGAACCTGCACCACATCGTCCACGACGACCCACCCGCGCCGAGCACCCGCGCGCCGATGAATCAGATCCCCGCCGAGCTCGAGGCGATTTGCCAAAAGGCGATGGCGAAGACGAAAGAGGGGCGCTACGCGACAGCGGCGGATCTCGCCTCGGCGATCGAGGCCTATCTCGAGGGCACCAAAGAGGCCACGCGTCGTGAGCGGGAGGCGCTGATCCGCACGCAGCAAGGCAACCGCTACCTCGAGTGGTTCGAGCGGCTCTCGGCGTACGAGGCGCTCGTCGAGAGCGAGCTCACCGCCCATTGGTCGATCGCCGGGACCTCGGCGATGATGGAGGACAAGCGCGAATTCTGGAGCCTCGAGGATCTGCGCAAACGCCTCGTGCGTTACTCGGCTCAGCTCTTCAGTCTCGCAGAGCGCCGATACTCGCAGGCGTTGGGCGAATGTCCGACCTTCGTCGCCGCTCGCTCGGCGTTGGCGAAGATGTACTGGCACCGCTACGAGCAAGCGCTCGCGCTGCGAGACGAGGTGCAGTCGATCACGTACGCCAACCTCGTGCTGCAGGTCGACGACGGCTACTTTGCGGCCCGGATGTCCGAGCGCTGCCGTCTGAGCGTCGCCGTCTCTCCGTCGGGCTCGCGGGTCTCGATCTACGCTCTGCAGGAGGTCGATCGACAATGGCAGCCCGCGGTGGCGGTTGCCGACGGGCCTTCGCCGCTGTTGGACGTCGAGCTCGCCCGTGGTCGCTATGTGATCCGCGCCCAGAAGGCGGGCTACATCCCGACGATCCAGCCGCTGACCGTCGACCGGCCCGTCGAGTGGATCGAGGCGATCACCCTCTATCGCAAGCGAGACATCGGGCACGGGTTCTGCTACGTCCCCGCCGGAGAGGTGATGCTCGGCGGCGATCCTCTCGTCCCGGGCAATCAGAAGCGCAAGCTCTACGTGCCGGACTTTTTCATCGCCCGTTTTCCCGTGTCGATCGAAGAGTACTACGCCTTCCTCGTCTCGATTTCGAGCGAGGCACCGGCTGAGCTGGCGCTGCACATGCCGACGGTCCGCGTCGCGGGCGAGCCCCTCTTCGAGCTCGACCCGCAGAACGGCACGCCACGCTTGAACACGAGACTGCTCGGCGATGAGAGTCGGGCGACGGCGACGCCCGTCTTCGGCGTCTCCTGGTCGAGCGCCGAGGCATTCTGCCGCTGGCGCAGCGAAAACGACGGTGTGCCCTGTCGGCTCCCCACGAGCACCGAGTGGGAGAAGGCGGCACGTGGGGCGGACGGACGGGTCTATCCCTGGGGCGACAGCTTCGATCCGCTATTCTGTGACTCACGCCTGTCCAACTCCCAGGGAACGATGCCCCTCGCCTTCGAGGAGATGAAGGCCGACCGCTCGGTCTACGGCGTGCGCTCTCTGGCGGGCGGCGTCCGCGAGTGGTGCATCGACTGGTACGACGAAGCAGCGGGCATTCGGCAACAGCGCGGCGGGGCGTGGAACTTGCCCGCGGTCTTCTGTCGCGCGTCCTTCGCCGACGGGAGCCCCGAGTCCGCCGGCTTCGCGAGCAATGGTTTTCGCCTCTGTCGTCCGGTCAAGCTCGACCTGGCGATCCCCGAGTACGTCTCCGATGCGTCGAGCTCTCGTGCGGGGAAGCGGCGCGCCACGGGGGTGAGCGGCGAGGCGCGCCAGCTCTTCGACTTCGATCGCTTCCAGAGTGTGCTGCGGCGGGTCAAGGAGGAGATTCTCGCGCCCGACCGCGTCGAGCAGGAGACGGCGACGACGGCGCCTCCCGTCGAGGACGACACCGCGCCCCGCGCTGGCCGGGAGCGTGGCTTGCTACAACAGCTGCTCGAGCAACACCAGACCCGGACCTACGATCAAGAGTCGATGTTGCGCAAAGTGACGAACTGGGTGGCGCTCGACGACAGCGAGCCCGATGACCACAAGACGGCTCGGGAACGGCGGCTCAATCAGCTCCCCGAGGGTGAGACCGAGCCTGCGCGCCGCGCCGACGAGGATGGCGAGGCCTGAGAACGCGGACTCAGCGGCGTGCCTTTGCCGCGCGCCAGAGCACGCCGATCACAGCCAGTGTTTCGAGGTCCGGATCGTAGGTCGAGCGCGCGATCGTGATCGACCGGAAGTCCTCGGGTTGAAGGCGAGTCGTGGCCCAACTCAGCACCTTGGTCAACGTTTCGCCGCTGTGTCCGGGACGGTACCAGACGTCCGTCGCGAGGCGACGAAATGCCGGGTTGCGGTCGGGAAAGAGCCAATCGCCGCGGATCGTGCGGGCGGTGCGACCATTCGGGTAGAGCAACTCGCGGTGTACCGAGCGGAGCGGGCGGCCATTGGGGTAGAACCACTGCCCGTGAACATCCTTGGCCGACCGGCCGTTGCCCCAGCGCCGCGTCGGCGGCACGACGTGCACGGTCCTGGTGAGACAGAGCACGAGCCGCAAGCGCTCGATCTCGCCGAGGGCGCTGGCCTGAAGGCTCGAGCTGTCGACCTGCGCGAGGTAGAGCATCAAGCGCACGCTGCGGCACTCGGCGGTGACGGGAGGCGGCAGCACGACGCGCGGCAGGTGGTGCCGATGGGAGCGGGTCGTCTGCTGCGGTGTCGGTGGCGTCGGGCTTGTCTGTGTTCGTTTCGGCGCGGCGAGAGGCGCTACGATGCTCGTGCTGGAAGCGATGATCAGTCCCAGCGCGAGCGCCACCACGAGCGTTCGATGTGAGCTCATCTTTCCTCCTCGGCCAGCCGTTGGCGTAGCATTTCGATCAGCTTGGTCGGGTTCGGAAACTCCCCGGTCGCTTTCTTGCTGAAGACGAGCTGATCGTCGAGGCGCACCTCGAAGACACCACCGCTTCCAGAGACGAGCTGCGGGAGAACTCCCAGCTCCTCCTTGATTCGCAAGGCGACGCTCGCAGCCTTTGGCTCGTAATTACATGGTTTGCAGTACTCGATCGTGATCGTCGCCATGCGGCACCTCATTGTCTCGCGTCGAGGATCGTGAAAATCTCGTCGTGCTTTGGGAATCGATAGGTCTCGGCCTTCGAATAGATCAGCTGACCGTCGACGCGCACGTCGAAGATGCCTCCAGCGCCGCCGATCAAGGTCACCTCGATCCCGTAACGATTCTTCAGCGCAGCCGCCAGACTGGCAGCCGTCGGGTAGTAGTTTCACTCTCGGCAATATTTGATCGACACGTTCTCGAATGCCATCTTGGCCCCCTTTTGCGTTCAGGGTTTGCGTTTGGTGATGTCGCGGTGCAAGGTGCTGACCGCGACCTCTTCGATCTGCGCCAGCTCGCCGCGCAGCTCTTCGACGATCGCCACCGAGCGGTGTTGACCGCCCGTGCAACCGATCGAGATCGTCAAGCGACCGCGTCCCTCGAGATGGGTCTGCTGCACGACGAAGCGCAACAGGCCCTGGAGGTGTGCGATCAGCTCGACCGTCGGCGGTTGCTCCATCACGTATCGCAGCACGGACTCGTCGAGGCCCGTGAGCGGCCGTAGTTGCTCGACGAAGAAGGGGTTGGCGAGGTAGCGCACGTCGAAGAGATAGTCTGTCGCGCGGGGAATGCCGAACTTGAAGCCGAAGGACATCAGCAGGATCTGCAGGCGCGCCCGCGCAAGAGAGCCGAAGTGCGTCCGGATCATCTGTTTGAGCTGGTGGATGTTCAGGTGCGAGGTTTCGATCACGAGCTGAGCCCGCTCGCGGAGGGGCCGCAGCAACGCCCGCTCGCGCGCAATACCATCGGAGATGTCGCTTCCGCCGAGGGGGTGCGTTCGCCTCGTCTCTTGAAAGCGCCGCAACAGCACGTCTTCGTCCGATTCGAGGAAGCAGATCTCGACCGAGTAACCCTCGCTCTGGAGCTGGGCGATCACTTCGACGGCCTGGTCGAGGAACATCCGCTCGCGCACGTCGATCCCGATCGCCACCTGCTTGACCGTGCCAGCCGCTCCCTCCCAGAGGAAGAGAAATTGGCGCAGCAGCGGAATGGGAAGGTTGTCGATGCAGAAGAAGCCCAGATCTTCGAGGGCGCGAATCGCCGTGCTCTTTCCCGAGCCCGAAAAGCCGGTGATGATCACCACTCGGACATCGGAAATCGTCTTTGGCGGTTTGTCGGACATTCAGGTTTGGTTCAATGGTGGCTCGTGGCGGTCAGTGGTGGCTCTTGAGCTTCTCTTTGTGGCGACGCAGCTGACGCTCGAGCTTCTCGAAGATCATATCACACGAGGCGTACATGTCCTCGGATTTATGTACAGCGTTGAGTACCTGTCCTTTCGTCTTGAGCGTGACTTCGACGATCTGGTCCCGTTTCTCCACGGTAAACGTGATGTCGGCGGTCATCAACGTGTCGTCGAACTTCTGTAGTCGGTCGATCTTGTCGTCCATGTAGCGCTGTAGCGCTGGTGCCGTGTCCATGTGGCGAAACGTATAACGGGTTTGCATGGGTCACGCTCCTCACGTTGTCGTCGTAGGATAACGATACACTAAAAAAGCTTCTTGCGCTTCGACGACGAGAGAATGCCAAGCATTTCACGGTACTTGGCCACAGTTCGCCGCGCGATTTCGATGTTCTGCTCCTGGAGGATTTCGGCGATTCGTTGATCCGAGTAGGGGTGTCGCGGATCCTCGCCAGCGATCAGCTGCTTGATCTTCTGCTTGACCGACTCCGAGGCGAGATCTTGGCCATAGGTCCCCGTGATCTTCGAGTTGAAGAAATACTTGAGCTCGAAGATGCCCTGGGGCGTGTGAACGTACTTGCTCGTGGTGACGCGGCTGACCGTCGACTCGTGCATCCCGATGTCTTCGGCGACGTCGCGCAGAATCAGCGGCCGCAGGTATTGCACACCCCGCTCGAAGAACTCGCGCTGGAACTTGACCAGCGATTCGGTGACCTTGCGGATCGTGTTCTGGCGCTGGTGGATGCTGCGAATCAACCAGACCGCCGAGCGGAACTTGTTCTGGATGTAGTCTTTGGTGACCTGCGATCCCGTGCCCATCGCGTTTCGGTAGAATTGGCTAATCTTCAGCTTCGGCATCCCGTCTTCGTTGAGCATCACGACGAACTCGTCGCCGAGCTTGAACACGTAGACGTCGGGCGTGATGTAATGCGGCTCTTCAGAGGTGAAGCAGCGACCCGGTTTCGGCTCCATGTTGCCGATCACGCGCGCCAGCTTGGCGAGCTCTTCGGGCTTGATGTTCAAAGCCTTCAGGATCGGCGGGACCTGGCGCTTCTCGAGATCTTCGAGGTGGTCGCGGATCAGCCGCTTGAGCAGATGATTCGTCGGATAGTAGTACTCGGCTTGAATCAGCAAGCTCTCGCGCAAATCGCGTGCCCCGACGCCGACGGGATCGAACTCGTGGACCAGGCAGAGCACGTCTTCGACCGCGTCGACCGTCGCGTCGCACTGCTCGGCGATCTCGTCGAGGGTGATCCCCGACAGGTAGCCGTCGTCATCGATGTTTCCGATGATCGACATCGCCACCTCTTCCTCGTCACGCCTCAGGTTCGACATCTTCAGCTGCCAGACCAGATGATCGAAGAGGGTCGAGCGTCGGCTCAGGGTCTGCTCGATCGAGGGAGCCTCCTCATCGCTCAAGCGGTACCCGGGGGTGTAGTTGTTGTTGTAATTGTTATAGTTTTCAACAAAGGACTCCCAGTTGAAGTCCTTCTCGTCGCGGGGTACCTCGCTCGTGTCCGAATCCTGTGTCGGCGGGGTCGGCGCGTCGGGCTGAGCCTGGCCGTCATTGTGTTGCGCGGCGATCCGTTCTTCGCGCTCCGCTCGCACATCGCGCTCGCCCTTCGAGCCGTCGTCCTGCAGCTCCTCGAGCACCGGATTCTCCATCATCTCTTCTCGGACGACCTCCGAGAGCTCGGCGCGGCTCAGCTGAAGCAGCTTGATCGCCTGCTGCAGCTGCGGGGTCATCACCAGCTGTTGTTGGAGCTTGAGGTACTGTTTCAGTTCCATTCGTCCGCCTACAGGGAAAAGGACGCCCCGAGGTAGAGCTCGCGCACCGTCGGATCGTCGGCGATCGCTCGCGGCGTGCCCTCTCGGAGCAGCGTCCCGTCAGTCACAATGTACGCACGGTCGCAAATTCGCAATGTCTCGGCCACGCGATGATCGGTGATCAGGATCCCGATCCCCCGCTCTTTCAACTCGATGATGATCCGCTTCAGCTCGTCGATCGTCAGCGGGTCGATCCCCGAGAACGGCTCGTCGAAGAGCAACAGTTTCGGCCCCGTCGCCAACAAGCGGGCGATCTCCACGCGCCGTCGTTCGCCGCCAGAGAGCGTCTCACCCGCCTGCTCGAGCAGCGCACCGAGGGCGAACTGTTCGGTAAGCTCGGCGACCCGCGTGGCGCGCTCGGCGCGACGACACCCGATCGCCTCGAGGGCGATCAGCAGGTTCTGCCGCACGCTCAAACGCCGAAAGACCGACGGCTCCTGCGCGAGATAGCCGAGACCGAGACGCGCCCGTCGATACATCGGCAGCTCGGTGACGTCGGTTTCGCCGAGGACGATTCGGCCCTTGGTCGGCCGGATCGCGCCCATGATCATCTTGAACGTGGTCGTCTTACCGGCCCCGTTCGGGCCCAAGAGCCCGACGATCGTCCCGCTTTCGAGCGACATCGAGAGGCCGCGGACCGCCTCCCGCCGCCGGTATCGTTTGGACACGTCGCGAACGGTGAGGCGCACGCCTACTTGCCCTTCTTCTTCTTGAGCCAGGGAAGCTTGTTCGCCTGTACCGAAATACGGCCCTGCGCACCCTCGACCATCACGACGTCGCGGTCGAGGTATAGCGTCATCCGCTTGCCCGTCAGCACGCTGTCCTTGCGAATCACCCGCGGATTTCCCAACAAGACGACCGTGCGCTTGTCGTTATCGAAGATCGCGCGTTCGGATCGAGCCAGCGTTCCGCTCTTGTCGATCACGACGTTGCGCCAGGCGATGATCCGCTCGAGGCGTCCGTCTTTGCCCTTGTAGTAGGCGTCGAGGACTTCGGAGCGAATCGTCATGTCCCCCTGCGTCGCGATCACTTTTCCGATGAAGCGGGCGATCTGCGTCTCGTTGTTGTAGATCAGACGCTTCGACGCGATGTGGATCGGTTCGTCCTTCGGCGCCACCAGCGGAGGCTTGCGCCGCTTCGACGATTTGCCAGGCGCCGTTTTCGGGCCGAGCGTTGCGGCAAACGCCGCAGTCGCTAGCCCGATGATCATGAGCCCGACGAGGCGGGCGAAAATCGCTGAGCGTCTTGTTAACATCCCATAACCACAACTAAATCCTACTGCGGAGTATAGCACCCGTCGATCGGGTTGTAAAGCGGCAAAAGACCCACTGTGGTATGGTTATTGCAAGATTTTCTTGGGTATAAGTGTTGGAGAAAATTGACGTGTTGCCCTTCGGTCGCTATTCTAACGACGACGGCTCGCGATCTCTCTGAGGCTCGATTCGCGCGGGAATGATCGCTAGCGGGACCGTGTTTTCGCCTAGTGCGGGCCTTCTCGGGCCATAACAAGGACAACTCGATGATTTGGCGCCGACGCCTCTTTCTCGCTCTCTTCATCTCGGCTTTCGGTCTCGGAGGCGGATGTCGTTGCAGCCATCCGGCAGGATCCGATGCGCCGACGAATGGGCAGCGGACGCCGCTCGCCGATGCTGGCCTCGTCGATGGCTCGCAGCTCTTGGTGCCGAGCGGACCGACGAGCGACGTCTCCCAACGCCCAGGGATGCTCTCGCCCAAGGCGGAGGTGACGATCCTCGCCCAGCCGGCCCAGTTGCGGGTCTTGCAGTCGACGCACGTCACGCTGCAGGCCAAGAGCCCTGCTGGACGAAAGCTCCACTACGCCTGGACCGTCGACGGCAAGAAGCAGCCCCAGGATACGCCGCTGCTCGTCGTGCGCTTCGATGGCCGACGAGACGCGCGGATTCAGCTCCAAGCCTGGGACGAGAGCGGCTACAAGCGCGTCGTCGAGCGCCTGATCCCACGCGAACGACTGAAGGTCGTACCGATGGCCGAGCTCGAGTCGACGATGAAGATCCTGACGGCGATCCCCCCGGGACCCCACGGGAAAGAGGGCGATTTTCGCTTCGCCGTGATCTCCGATTCGAACGGCTCCTACGGCTCGATTCCGCAAGGGGAGGGCGTGCCCGCGGCGGTGCGTCAACTCGTCGAGTCGATCAAGCCGCGCTTCGTCGTGCACAACGGCGACATGATCGCGGGACAGAAGCGCGGGATCACCCGCGAGCAGTTGCTGCAAATGTGGGAGAGCTACCACCAGAGCGTGACGCTGCCCCTCGAGCGCGCGGGCATTCCGCTGATCCCCGTCCCGGGCAACCACGACAGCGACGCGAACCTCCCCGACCGCGCGGTCTACATCGAGCAGTGGAAAGAGCGGCCGCCGACGGGGGTGAACATGATCAGCGATCGCTACTATCCGCTGCACTACTCGTTCACCTATCAGGGGAGCTACTTCGTCGTCCTCGACAGCATCGCCCCCTTCGACAAGACGCAGCTCTCCTGGTTGCGCCGCGAGCTGCGGCGCGGGCGGATCTACAAGCACCGTTTCGTCTTCTCGCACCTGCCCTTCGAGCGGTTCCTCGACACGGACTACGGCACGCTGCGCCACAAGTTCGAGCTCTACGAGGCGTTGATCAAATACGACGTGACGACCTTTTTCAGCGCCCACTACGAGGTCTATTACAAGGGCAAGTACGGCGATCTCAACGTCGTCTCGACGGGGATTCTCGCGGGCACCTGTCGCAAGCTGATCGGCCAGGAAGAGTGCCAGGGGCAGAGCTTCGTCGTGACCGATGTCACCGCCGACGACACGCTGCGGATCTTCGCCGTGCGCGGCCCGTCGTTCACCTCGGTGTTCGACGACTTCCTCCTCCCGGACAAGGTCGGAAGCTACAGCCGAAGCTACTGATCCTGCAGGACGTCGCGCGCGCCGTGGCCACTCGCCCCCGACCTCGACGCGGGGCTACGAATCACCCTCGTGGTCGTCGTGGTCGTGGTCGTGGTGGAGGGCGCCGTTGAGGCTGAAGATCCGGCTGACCCACTCGATCTCGCCGGGGTCGTTCTCCTTGAGGGCCCGGATCGGATTGTGCAGCATCTTCTTGACGATCGCGCGCGTCAACTGCTCGACGGCTTGTCGCTGTTCGTCGTTGAGGCTGCCGAGGCGCTTTTTCGAGCGGTCGAGCTCGCCCTGGCGGATCTCTTCGGCGTGTCGCACCAGCTCGGCGATGATCGGTTGCACCGTCTGAACCGTCGACCAGCGCTCGAATCGCTCCAACTCTTCGGCGAGGATCGCCTCGGCGCGCTGCAGCTCGAGGGCGCGGGCGCGGCGATTCTGCGCGGAGATCTCCTCCAGGTTGTCGATATCGTAGAGAAAAACACCATTGACGTTGTGCGCCCGAGGATCGACGTTGCGGGGAACCGAGATGTCGACGATGAACAGCGGGCGATAGCGGCGCGTCGGGGCGATGTTCTCGACGTGTTTCTCGGTCAGGACATGGTGGCGGGCGTCGGTCGAGACCACGACGATGTCGACGTGGGGCAGCAGAAACTCCATATCGCCGAAGGCGCGGACCTGCCAGCCGTGCTGATCGGCGAGCTGCACCGCCCGTTCGTAGTTGCGGTTGATCACGATCACATCTTTGGCGCCGCCGTGCTTGAGCCGCTGCGCGGCTTGCTGCCCCATCTTACCCGCGCCGACGAGCAGCACCGTCGACTTCGAGAGGTTGCCGAAGATGCGGTGGGCCAGGTCGATCGCCACGTGGCTGATCGAGAGCGCCGCCTTCGCAATTCCCGTCTCGGTGCGCACGCGCTTGGCGGTGCGAAACCCGTGGGAGAAGCAGTGCTCGAGGAAGGGGCCGAGCGTCTTCTGTTCGCCCGCCAGGCGATACGCTTCTTTCACCTGGCCGAGGATCTGCGGCTCGCCAAGGACCATCGAATCGAGGCTCGAGGCGACGCTGAACAGATGCTTGATCGCTCCCATCCCGTGCACTTCGTAGAGATGCGGGTTGACGTCGTGGGCGCGCAAGCCGTGGAACGAGATCAAGAACTCCCGCAGCCAGGCGAGGGCGCGTTTGCCTTCGCCCGAGTCGCTCGCCGCGATGATCTCGACGCGGTTACAGGTGTTGAGCAGCACCGCCTCGCGTAGCGGCGAATCCTGCAGGAGCGCCGTCAGCGCCTCGGGGAGCTGCTCACGCGAGAAGGCGAGTCGCTCGCGCTGCTCGATCGGCGCTGTCTTGTGGTTCACACCTAGGATCAACAGCTCCATCGATTACCTCAACGCGTAGTAGAAACCCGCGCCGAGTGCGCAGATGAAGCCGACGATCGTCCAGATGGCCGCCCGGGTCCCCTTCCAGCCGATCGAGAGTCGCATGTGCAGGAGCGAGCCGTAGATCATCCAGGAGATGAACGAGAGCACGTACTGCGGGCCGAGATCGAAGGCGCCCGATTGGCGGTAGATCCAGACCGCACCGAGGATCAACCCCAGCGTGAAGAAGGGAAAACCGACGATGATCGCGCTGTGGCTGTAGGCATTCAGCTTCTCGATCGGCGGCACATAGCGGAACAGGCGCCAGAACACCTTCTTCTTGAGCTGAAACTCCTGCAGGATCAGGAACACGCTCGCCAGGAAGGCGAGAAAGAACGAGAGCACGCCGATGATGATCGAGCCGATGTGGACGGGCGTGATCACCCGCAGCACCGCCAGCGGGACTCGATGCGTGTCAGCGCGGGCGATGTACATCGCGTAGATCGCGATCGTCACCACGGGCACCAATATCGCGCCCGCGACCTTGATGTTGAACTTCAGCTGGGCGACGAGAAAGGCGCCGACGAGCACGGCGGTCCCGATCAGGAAGACCCAGTTGCGCACGCTCATCGGTAGCGCATCGCTCACCAGCACGCCGATCGTCAGCAGGTGCGTCCCGAGGGCCAGCGTCAGGACCATGGCGGCCGTGCGCGCAACAGCCTCGCGGAAATTCAGCAGGTACAAGAGGTACGCAGCCGACGCCGCGAGATAGGCCGCCGCCGTGATCAGAATCATCATCGGGTCACCCTCCGCACGTGCCGCAGCACGCGGCTTTGGGTGTTATATCAGGCAAGTGGCGTTCTCGCAACATCTGCCCTTGCCAGATCGCCGAGCGTGCACACATTGGGTCACTTGACGCCGTTTCGCGGTCGAGGACGACGTTGGTCCTCCGGCTTGACCACGCGGCGGCGTCTGGGTACGCTATGGAGCACGTTATCACAACCAACCACGTGCCGCGGGATCGCGGCCGAGGCGACGACGATTGGAGGCAAGCGAATGGCTGGCAAGAATGTACATGAGTTCACCGACGGTAATTTTCGAGACGAGGTCCTCGGCTCCGACGTCCCCGTGCTCGTCGACTTTTGGGCCGTCTGGTGTGGCCCCTGTAAGCCGTTGGGCAAGACGGTCGAGGTCGTCGCCGACGAGTACAGCGGGCGTTTCAAGGTCGGCAAGGTGAATATCGACGATAATGGTGGCCTGGCGAGCACTTACGGAATCACCGCGGTTCCGACTCTGCTCGTGTTCAGCGGTGGCGAGGTCGTCGACCGTCTGGTCGGGAACGTGCCCAAGGATCGGATCGCCTCGATGCTCGATTCCCACATCTGACGCGCCTCGCCCCACGCTCACACAACCGAGTCGTGCTCAGTCAGCTCGGTCCTGGTCGCCGCGGTCCGCGGGCCGCCCTACCGCTGCCTCACATCAGCGTGACGAGCAGCGCCTTTTGCGCGTGGAGGCGATTCTCCGCTTGATCGTAGATCACGCTCATCGTGCCGTCGCAGATCTCGGCGCTCACCTCTTCGCCGCGATGCGCGGGCAGGCAGTGCATGAAGACCGCTCCCTTGGCGGTCTGCTTCCAGAGCGCGCCGTTGACCTGGAAGGGGGCGAACACCGCTTCCCGCGCTTTCTGCTCCGCCTCTTGGCCCATCGAGGCCCAGACGTCGGTGTAGACCACTTCGGCCCCCGCGATCGCCTCGACGGGGTTGGTCGTGACGAGGATCGATCCCGCCGTCGGCTCGCGCCGCGCCCGCTCGACCAGCTTCGCGTCGGGCAGGTATCCCTCGGGGCAGCCGACGCGGATGTTCGCGCCGACCTTCGCGGCGCCGTTGATCAGCGAATGGGCGACGTTGTTGCCGTCGCCGAGGTAGCAGAGCTCGAGCCCTTTGAGATGACCGATGTGTTCGCGCACGGTCTGGAAATCGGCGAGGATCTGACAGGGGTGGAGATAATCGGTCAAGCCGTTGATCACGGGCACGTGGGAGTAGCGCGCCAGCTCGACGACCCACTCGTGGGAGAAGGTGCGCGCCATGATCCCGTCGACGTAGCGCGAGAGCACGCTAGCGGTATCGCGCACGGGCTCGCCGCGCCCCATCTGGGTCGCCTGCGAGGTGAGAAAGAGGGCGTGACCGCCGAGCTGGGTCATCCCCACCTCGAAGGAGACCCGCGTCCGCGTCGACGATTTCTCGAAGATCATCCCCAGCGACTTGCCCTCCAGCGCTGTGGAGAATTCTTCGGGGTGGGCTTTGATCTCCTGCGCCAAGTCCAACAACACCAAGACCTGCTCGGGGGTCCAATCCATCAACGAAATCAGATGTTTCACGGTGGTCATCGCCTTCTCCGCGGTGGTTTCGTTCACCAAGCCTCTACTCTGAGTCCGCCGCCGACCGACTGTCAAGCGCATTAATCCCTTGAATTGACGCCGATGTTGTGGCTACGCTGGGGCGAACTGGAGGGTGAGCACCATGGCGCGCATCGAACCGCGTATTCTCAAAGGATTTCGAGACTATCTTCCGGGGCAGATGATCCCGCGCGAGCGGATGCTGGACACCGTCAAGCGCGTCTTCGAGCGTTACGGCTTCGCCCCGCTGGCGACGCCTGCCCTCGAGTACTCGGAGATTCTCCTCGGCAAGTACGGCGAAGAGGGCGAAAAGCTGCTCTACCGTTTCCGCGACAATGGCGACCGAGACGTCAGCCTGCGCTACGACCTGACAGTCCCGCTGGCGCGCGTGATCGGTCAGTACGGCGAGCTGGACAAGCCCCTCAAGCGCTACCAGATCGCCCCCGTCTGGCGCGCCGAGAAACCCGCGCGCGGGCGCTTTCGCGAGTTTGTCCAGTGCGACATCGACATCGTCGGCGTCGAGTCGATGCTCGCCGATGCCGAGTGCGTGCTCGTCGGTTGCGACGTCCTCGAGGCCCTCGGCGTCTCGCGTTTCGAGATCCGAATCAACAATCGCAAGATCCTCGACGCGTTGATGGCGACCCTCGGCGTCGAGCAGCACGAGCGGAAGATGGCGATCTTGCGCAGCGTCGACAAGCTGCCCAAGATCGGCGAGGCGGCGGTGCGCCAGCTGCTCGTCGAGCAGGATGGTCTCAGCGCGGCATCCGCCGAGACGGTCTGTCGCTTCGTCGCGGCGACGGATCGAGAGGCCCTCGGTGCCGTGCGAGAGCTCGTCGGTGATCATCGGGCGGGACAGGCCGGCCTCGAAGAGCTCGGACAGCTTTTGTCCGTGATCGACGCGGCGGGACGTACATCGGAGGTCAAGCTCGACCTTTCGATCGCCCGCGGGCTCGACTACTACACGGGAACGATTTACGAGACCTTCCTCCTCGATCTACCCGATTTCGGCAGCGTGATGTCGGGCGGGCGCTACGACACGCTGATGCAGATGTTTTCCGGACAATCGCACCCCGCGGTGGGGATCAGCCTCGGGGTCGACCGTCTCTTTGCGGGCCTTAGCGAGCTCGGCCTGGTGCGGGAGGAGGCGAGCGCAACGCAGGTACTGATCGCCCTCTTCGACGACGGCGATCTCTTCGTGGGTGACTCGCTGGCCTATGCGTTGCGCGTCGCGGGCGAGTTGCGGCGCGCGGGAATCGCCACCGAGCTGCCGTTGGCGGCGGGAAAGCTGAAGAAGCAGTTCAAATATGCGGACAGGCGCGCGATTCCCTTCGTCGTCATCGCTGGGCCGGACGAGCGGGCCGCGGAGTTGGTCACCGTCAAGGACTTGCGCCACGGCTCACAGGAGTCGATCCCACGCGCCGAGCTC
>JAGQJP010000714.1 GCA_020430585.1 Myxococcales bacterium
CTCGTCGCCCGAGACGAAGCGCCCGACATGGAGGAGATCGTCGCTCGAACCGTCGCCCAGAGTGACGAGTTGAATCAGCGACTGGTGATGGTACGCATCTTCCACGAGCTCTGCCGCCTGGAGCTCGAGGACTACGCCTTCTACGTCGAGCGTGTGCTGATGGTGGGCGGCGACACCGAGCCGCTCGAATACCTCCCCGTCGAGGGCCCGAGCTGACGAGGGCGGCTCAGGGCGCGGGAAAGAGCGTCGGGTGCAGCGTCTGGCGTACGACGGCGGCGTTGTAGGTCCAGAGGGCGACGCTGCCGTAGAAGTTGATGTTCCCGTACTTCTCGCCGAAGCGTCGCCCGTCGGGCGCCTGGTGTGTGTAGAAGCTCCCGTCGTCGTCTTGCATCGAGACCAGCCAATCGGCCACCGCTTTGGCCCGCTCGTGATAGCTCGGGTCCTGCATCCCCACGTAGCCCAGGAGCGTCGCTGCCGTCGGCCAGAGGCTCGCGTTCGTCGCGTCGTTGATCGCCGGCAGCGGATAGACCGCGATGGAGGCCGGCACGTCGCGGGACTCGCAGAACGAGCCGGCGAGCGGTCCAGCGCAGTAGGTCTCGACGAAGCGCAACCCCCGCTCGACCTGCTGTCGCAGCCGTGGCAGCTCGAGCCGGCCGTCGAGGGTATCGAGCAGCGACTCGGCGTCCATCATCCCGAGAGCGTACTGCGGTCCGCGCCCGTTGATCACCAGCGGCATGATCAGCTCGCTGATCTTGGCCACCGTCTTACCCTTGAGCTGCATCCGCGAGACCGACGCGCGGACGATCGGGCTGAGGCAGAAGCGCGAGAGCTCCATCCACTTCGGTACGTCGATCGCGCCGACGGTGTTCCAGTAGCCCGCCTCCTCGTCGAACTGCGAGGTGATCGCTTCGAGGATCCGATGACCGCCCGCGAGGTGTCGCTCGAGCCCGGTCAGGCGCCAGGCGAGGAAGGCGAAGTGCGCGTACTCACCGCATTCGGTGAGATTGCCGATCAATAGCTGGCCGTCGTCACGGACGGTGCCGCTGATCATCCGGTCCGTCGCTTTGACCAGCACCTCGTGAAAGCCTCGATCCCCCGTGAGGCGTTCGAGGGAGGCGAAGCCCTCCATCACACACTGGGCGGCGTCGAGGGCGAAGCCGGCGTCGTGGCGCCAGCCACCGCGCTCGTCCTGGCGTTCGGCGAGCCAACGGGCGCTGCGTCGCGCCGACTCGAGGTAGCGCTCGTCGCCCGTGAGGTACCAGGCGAAGGTGCGCACGCTCATCGAGTGACCGATCAGCGAGGCGTCGCCGGGCACGCCGTAGTACTCGTCAGAGGGGACCGCGATGAATCCTCGCTCGTCTTCCATCGCGATGAACCAGTCGGCATTGTTGACGATCGCGCGCTCGTATACGTTGAGATCCATCCTATACCTCCTCTCAATCGAGGGTTGCGAGGGTGGCGAGAACCGCCTTTTTCAACGTCTCGGCGGTCGTCGCGCCGAACAGCGTGGCGATCGACTCGTATCCGCCCTCGATGTACTCCTCGGACGTGGTGACGTAGCCCATGTGTTCGTTCACCAGAGCGAGCAGCCAGATCTCGCTTTCGCCTACGTCGATGAGGGCCGTGCGGATCGCGTCAGCGACGCTCGTCGTCGGCTCGCCGGGAAGCCCGACCAAGAGCAGCGGGCCGAGGCGTGCGACGGTGATCGGGATCCGTTGGGGGAACCAGGTCTCGGTCAGCTCGAGCTGCAGCTCGAAGTCGGGAAAGGCGCCGCAGAGGTCGAAGGCCCCAGGATAGGCGCAACCCTCGCGCATGAACGGCTGGCCGAAGTCGTAGAACAGCTGGGCCGTCGAGAGCGGGAGGCTCGTGCTGTAGCTCGTCGGCATCAGCTCGAGCGCCCGAGCGGCGATCGTCTCGGCGAGGGCCAGCATCCCCTCGACGCCAGGAGAGGGTAGGACGGGCGAGACGTCTCCCTCGGGTTTCTGCAGAAAGATCGCCGCGCCCCCGAGCTGCTTCTCCACCGACCGTTCGACGGCGCCCGTCAGGTCCGAGGAGAACCTCATGTTCGACTCGCCGAGGGCCGTCGGGTGGATCGGCAACGAAACCACGGTCGCCAGCGGCGTGTCGTCGAGGCGTCGCAGGTGCATCACCGTCAGCGTGTTGTCGAAGTGGCCGGTCTTGCCGCGCCGGTTTCGCTGGACCCCTTCGATCGTGCCGCTGCGCCAGCCGACCGCCACGGGGACTCGCCCCTCGAGCGCCGTTTTCGCTGCGTCGATCACCTTCGCCTTGAGGGCATCGTAGACGCCTTGATTGAAGCAGTCGGCAGCGGCCATTTCCCAGAAGCGTCGGATCGACAGCGCGCCGGGCCCCGAGTGGGTGTGGGTCGCGGTGACCATGATGTCTCGAGATTCGACGCCGTAGGGCTTGAGGGCGATCGACAGGTCGACGAGCAACTCTTGGTTGGCGCCGATCAGATCGAGGCCGACGATCACGAGCGTACGCGCGCCACTCTGGACCGCGAGGACCTTTGCGCGCAGCGGATCGAGGACGCCCTCGGAGGGGTTGAACATCACGTAGGGCGTGGACGGGTCGGGGTCGACGCAATTCTTCTCGAGGCCGATCAACAGCTTGTCCACATCGAGGTCGCGTCGCTTCCCTCCGCCGAAGCCCGCCAAGGGCACGCCGACGATCGGCGTGATCTCGACCGTCGCCACGCCCGCCTTCAGCGGCTCTGGGTCGTCGCCGTCCTTCGCGACGTCGCCGTCGGGGGCGCCGAGGCCGGCGTCGACGTCGCCAGAGCCGATCTCGTCGAGATCGATCGCGTCGGCGTCACGGTCGGTGGTCGGCGCGTCGTCGGGTGTGCTGTCGTCGTCGCTCCACGGATCGGCGGCGTCCGTCGAGACGGAAAGGTCTCCCGCGCCCGCCGAGGTGTCCGCTGTCGCCGTGTCGGAGGTACTCGGCCGATCGGAGGTCAGGTGCCGGTCGCAGCCGAGGGCGACGAGCAGGACGAGGAGCGCGCAGCCGAGCCGGGGGGAGATCCCCGCTCGGACCCTGCGACGAATCGGGCAGACAATGCGCATGTTCATCGTTGTCGTCCTCGCGACCCATTGTCGCCGATCCGACAGTCGATGTCACGCGGGCCGCGATCGGCAGCCGCTCTCGTCGATGTAAAAAGTTTATAAGTTGACGTGATCTCGAATGATCTCCTGCGTCGTGTGGGGAAAAAGACGGGAGGGCCGCGGGGGGCGTCGCCGACAAGAAGGCGGGCAAGAGCTACCAACTCCGCATCAGCAGACGAGGAGGGCCGATCGTGGGACTACGGCTTGCATTTCGAGGCGACGCGGGTCGACGGTTTCATCGTTCTGTCGTGCGGGCCCGCCGCGGATCGCTTGACCCTCGCCAAGCGTCTGGCGCATTTCCATCGGCGGATCGATCGCCGCTTCTTTTCCGAGACGACAGCGCCTCGATCGGCGCCGATCGCTCCGGATTTTGCCCGAAGGCGCCTAGAGCACCGGCCTGCGCTTTTCGTCAGAGCGCTCGCCGAGGTTGCCGTAGCGGTGGTAGTTGTGGCTGATGCTCTGCTCGCGGAGGTACCAGAGCAGCTCGACCCGGCCCTCGGCGAGTACGGGCGTGCGGGCGACGAAGATCCCGCTCGCACCGACCGAGCGAAGAACCTCTCGCGGTGCGCGGTCCCAGGCGGCGTAGCGAACGCGCTCGGTTTGCCCAGCGGCGATCACCGCCGCCAGCTCGGCGTCGCTCTCGCGGAGGAACTCGATCGAGGCGCCCCAGGGATCGGTCAACTCGTCGAGCAGCTCGACGTCCGCGCTCGGCAGATTCGGCGGAGTCGAGACCGTCACGCGGCACCCCGCGGTGCGGGCGGCACAGACCCGGGCGAAGAGGTCGAAAAGCGAGTCCTCGGCGTGGACGCGCACCCGCACCGAGCCGACGGGGAGGTAGCGGCGGATGTTGTCCTGGCCGACGAGCGCCACGTGATCGTGCTCACGGCCGAATTCGCTGCGGAAGCTCGCGTCGTAGCTCGCGATCGCCTGTAGAACGCGCTCGATCTCGGCCACGCGCTGGGCCTGATGCGTGCGCCGATCCTCGAGACGGCAATAGTCCAGGAGGGCGAGGCGCAGCGTCTCGACGTCGGGCTGTTCGACGACATCGGTCGGTTGGATCGACGACGGCCGGTCGCGAAACTCGAGAAGCTGGGCGACGTAGTTCGGGCCCCCAGCCTTGATCCCCGGACCGAACGCCGATTTCCCCATCCCGCCGAAGGGTTGACGCTGCACGACGGCGCCCGTGGTGACGCGGTTGACGTAGAGGTTTCCCGCGTGGATCCCCGCCTTCCACTCGTCGATCTCCCGCGCATCGAGGGTCTCGAGGCCCGAGGTGAGGCCGTAGCCCGTCTCGTTCACGATCTCGATCGCCTCGGCGAGGCTCTCGGCCCGCATCACTGCGAGCAGCGGGCCGAAGAACTCGGTCATGTGCGTGTAGCTTCGGCGGGACGTTCCCCACTTGAGGGCGGGCGTGTAGAGACAGGGGTTGTCGTCGCGTTTGTGGGGCATCACAGCCCAGGACTCGCCCACTTCGAGCTCTTTGAGGCCCTTCTCGAGGTCGCCCTCGGGGGGCACGACCAGCGGGCCCATCCGGTTGTCGACGTCCCAGGCCGAGCCGACGCGGATGCTGCGGATCGCGTCGCAGAGCGTTTTCTTGAACTTCGGGTCGTCGTAGACTTCGGCTTCGAGCACGAGCAGCGACGTCGCCGAGCATTTCTGGCCCCCGTGGGAGAACGCCGAATGCAGAACGTGCTTGATCGCCAGCTCGCGATCCGACATCGCCGTCACGACCGTCGCGTTCTTCCCGCCGGTCTCGGCCAACAGGTTCATCTCGGGGCGCGCTTCGAGCATCCGCAGCGCGGTGTCGGTGCCGCCCGTGAGGATCACGACGTCGACGTCGGGCGACGAGACGAGCCGCGCGCCGCCGCTCGCCCCCGAGCACGGGAGGAACTGCAGCGCCTCCTTGGGTACGCCCCCGCGCCAGAAGCACCTACAGAGCTCGTAGGCGACGAGGACCGTGTGAGACGCGGGTTTGAGCAGCACGTTGTTTCCCGCTGCCAGCGCCGCCGCGACGCCGCCACAGGGAATCGCGATCGGAAAGTTCCAGGGCGGCACCACCGCAACGACACCCTTCGGTTTCGTCTCGACGTGGGGCAGGGCGCGGAAGTCACGCGCCGTCGCGGCGTAGTATTCGACGAAATCGATCGCCTCCGAGACCTCGGGATCCGACTCGCTGAGCACCTTTCCGCCGTCGGCGAGGGCGGCGCCCATCAGCTCACCGCGGGCGGCGCGCAGCTCGTTGGCGACCCGGGCGAGGATCGCGCCGCGCCGCGCGTCGTCGAGATCGCGCCAGCCCGTCGGGTCGTTCTTGGCGCACGCGATCGCCCGGTCGACGTCCTCGAGCGAGGCCTGGCGGTAGCGGCCAACCACCACGCCGGGGCGCGACGGATCGGTGCAGCTCTTGATCGGCCGCTCGGCGAGGATCTCCTCTCCCGCCACGACGAGGGGGATCTCGATCGCCTGCTCCCCGCATCGCGTCCGCCAGCGCCCAACGAGCTCGTCGGCCCAGAGGCGGTTCGCCTCGAGGGCGAAGTCGGTGTCGGGCTCGTTGACGAACTCCGTCGTCGCGATCAGCCGCTCTCCCGCCGGACTCGGCTGAAGGCGTCGATCCTGCTTGCGGCGGGGCGTGTCGGGGAGGTCTTCGATCAGCTCGAAGGCTTTGACGAAGCCGGTCTCGAGAGCGCGCCACTCGTCCGAGTCCACTTCGAGCTTGAAGGCGTGGCGCAGGAAGTTCTCGGGGCCCGTGTTTTCGTCGAGGCGCCGAATCAAGTAGCCGATCGCATTGATGAAGTCCTCGCGTCGCGTCGCCGGCGCGTAGAGCAGCATGTTCGTCGTCAGCTCACAGAGCGCGCGGCGCTGGTGGTTCGCCATCCCCTCGAGCATCTCCAGCTGAAGCTGGTCCAGCACGCCGCGCTCGGCGGCGAGGACCATCGCGAAGGAGAGATCGAAGAGGTTGTGGCTACCGACGCCGACCTGCACGGCGGCGACATTCTCGGGCTTCAACGCCTCGTCGAGCATCCGCTTGTAGTTCGCGTCGGTCTGGATCTTCTGCGTGTAGGGCGCCTGGGGCCAGCCAGCGATCGACGCTTCGACCTGCTCGGCCTCCATGTTCGCCCCTTTGACGATGCGAATCGTCACGGGAGCCCCGCCGTGCGCCACGCGCGAGCGGGCCCAGCGGTTGATCTCGAGCTGGGCAGGGTACGAGTCGGGGAGGTAGGCTTGCAGCGCGATTCCAGCGCTGACTCGCTCGAGCCCCGGACGATCGAGGGTGCGCATGAAGGCTTCGAGGGTGATCGAGAGGTCTCGGTACTCCTCCATGTCGAGATAGACGAACTTCGCCACCGAGCGGCCATCGGCGCGGGTGAAACGCTCTTTCGCCGCCGCGCGGTAGAGCAGCTCGAGGCGCTCGCAGAGCACGTCGAGCGAGGCGTGGCGCGCCAGCGAGCTGATCTGGGAGTAGATCGTCGAGATCTTCACCGAGAGCACCTCGAGCTCTGGCATCTGCAACGCGGCGAGATACCCCTCGAGTCGCTGCTGCGCTTCCTCTTCGCCCAGTAGCGCTTCACCGAGGAAGTTGACGTTCATCCGCACGCCGCTCGCCCGCCGTTCGAGGAGGTGTCGTGTCAACACCTCGCGCTCCGCCGGCAGGATCACGTTGGCCGTCTCCTCCCGCATCTTCTCGCGAACCATCGGCATCGCCACGCTCGGCAGATAGCTGCCGAAGGACTGAAACCCCTTGAGCATCGCCCGATCGAAGCGGGTAAAGACCCGCGGGACGCCCTGGACGTCGAGGATGTGCGTCAGCTGATCGGCGGCGCGTCGCGCGGCCTGCGAGCGGAACGCCTGATCCGTCATCTGGATCAGCGTCGCCTTGTCGTGCTGATCGTCCATGATCCGCTCGAGCTCGCGCTGCTGGCGCCGCTCGGCGGGCGTCTGTAGCACCTTGGCGCGCTCTTGCAGCCTGCGCGCGAGGGCGACCGCCTTCTGCACCGCAGGCGGAACGGGTGAGGTGGGATCGATCGTGAGCTCGCCAAGGGATCGAACGAAGGCGGCTCTGACTTCGTCCGCCGCTTCGAGCGGTGTGTTGTTCTTCGACATCGGGCGCCTCCTGTGCGCGTGGAATCGAGGCGTCGCCGAGCTCGGCCGAGCGCGGCTCGTACGCTCATCCGACTCTACCCATGCTGGCGCCTGAATTTCAAGGGGATCCGGTGGGCGAGGCGCCCCGGGTCGCTCCGATCACGCGGAGCCGCCCGAGGCGGGTGGTCGAGGGGCTCAGGCCCCCCCCGTTGGGGTCGGCGTTCTGCCACCGCGTCTGCTGTCAGTGGGCCACGGCGTCGACGAGGAGGAAGTTGACGACGGTCTTTCGCAGCTTCTCCGCGGCGAGGGGCAGGCGCCCTTCGCGTGTCGCCGCTCGACGGTGCTCGGCCAGAAGCTCGTCGCTCGTCGCCGCGAGCTCCTCTCGAAGCACCGCGGCGCGCGCCGGAAAGCCCGCAGCGGAGGCGGCGCGCGAGCCCCAGAGCAGCATGTTGCCGCGGTAGAATGGGTGCTCCTCGACCCGCAGGCCGTGCTCGAAGTGCGAGAGAGCGCGCGCGAACTCCCCGTGTTGAAGCTGCATCGCCCCGGCGAGGAAGCGGTAGGTCGGATCGTCGGGGGCGAGCAGTGCCGCTCGCTCGATCTGAGCCCGCGCCCCCGGAAGGTCCGCATCGGCGGTGACGAGGCGAAGCGCCTCACGGAAATGCGCATAGGCGCGGCCCGTATCGCCGTTGTCGAAGTTCGGAGCGTGTATCGTCGGACCTCGCTCCGCGTCGCCGCCATCCGCGGGGCCCGTCCGTAGCTCCTCGGCGCCGGTTGGCGCGTCCCAATCGAAGGGAACCGAGAGGTAGGGGCCCCACGAGCTCGGCGTCGTGCCAACCGCGACTCGTACGCGCTCGGACTCTGGCTCGATCACCACGGCGTGGACGTTGACCGCCTGCGCCAGGACGGCGCCGGTCGCCCGCTCCTCGCCGTTTGCCACGAGCGCGGCGCCGTTCGACGGCGGTCGGTGGCCGGCGAGCAGCCGCTCCAGATCGTCAGCGGCGAGGCCGTCGGCACCGCTGGCAGCTCGCGCAGCGTCGGTGAGGATCTGCTCACGGCTGTCGGAGTTGACGATCCACGCTGGCGTGGTCGTGACCTCGCGGTGGAGGTTGTGCGCCGAGCGGTAACGGTTCGTGCAGATCATGAAATCGGCGCCCGGAGACGGTTCGACCACGGGGCAGGCGACGCCCGTCGTCTCGACGACCAAGGCGCGCTTCTCCCGCGCCGACGAGACGAGGATGCCCCAGCTCGAGGCGACGGGGCGGCGGCGAACGATGCGGACCGCATCCTCGAGCGTCTCGGCGTACTGGATGATCTCGTGGCCGAGGTCACAGATCGTCTGGCCGTGGAAGTTGACGTCCCGATGGAGGCGAGTGTGGGTGGTGAACGAGATCCCCGCCTCGTTGAAACCGCTCACCGCTGGCACGTCGGCGCCGCGCGTCGTCACGAATCCGTAGCGCAGCCCCTTGTCGGGTTTGCAGAACACCACGGTCGGTGCGACGTCCCAGACGCCGATCCCGGGAAAATCGAAATTGCGCGCGTGGCGCAGCTCGGCGTCGCTCGAGGCGTCGCCCCAGACCGCGATCGACGAGCAGGCGGGGGCGATCTGCGGCCCGAAACGCCTGGCGATCGGCGACAGCCTGAGCTTCGCCGCATAGCCGATCAGGTTCTGAAACATGTCCATCACGTGCAGGTGCTCGGGGCGCATGCCCGGCTCGCCAAGAGCCTCGACGAAGGCCTGTCCGCGCGCCCGATACTCCGTTGGACGGCGCTTCTCGAGCTCGTTGAGCGCCCAATCGCAGGCGCGGTCGAGGATCACACGCAGCGCCGGTGCCAACTTTCCGTGGGGAAAGCTCGCCCGCAACAGTCGTTGCGCCATCGTCGGATAGAACTCGATGACCTGGTGGTATCCTCCGTTTCGCCGCAGCCATTCGCCGTGCTGCGCGCCCATCTCGGCCTGGGTCCCCTCGAGGCGCAACACCAACAACGGAACGACGCGTCGGGCTGGAGCGACGTCGCCCAAGCCGCGTAGATTCGAGTCTTTTGCACGCCATCGGGAGCGCGCGACCGTGAGCTCATGCATTCCGAGCATCGAAACCTCCGAGCCCCGCGTCGACGGTTGCGTCGGGGGCGAGTCGAAGCGGATCGAGGATCCGCGACGTGACGAGACGAAAGACGGGCCGATGGTCCACGCCGCGGGTGATCCGCTGCACCATCGTGCCGTCGAGTAGGGCGAAGACCAGGTCGACCACAGCCTTGGCGTCACAGGGAGCGACGCGGCCGCTCTCGACGCCGTGTTCGAGCTGGCGGACCAAGAGCTCGCGGATCGGGAAGATGAACTCTCGCCCGCGGGCGAGCACCTGGGTCAGATCGGTGCGCGTCGTGGCCCAGAATTGGAAGAGCAAGAGGATGATCCCCTCCTGGCCGTCGAAGAATCCGACGACGCCCTCGATGAGCTGCACCAACAGATCGACGGGATGCGCTGCCGGGTCGATCCGCTCGCGCAGGTGGGCCGCTAGCTCGCCGTACTTGAGCTCGATGATCGCGTCGAGCACCGCCGGCAGATCGCTGAAGTACCAGTAGAGCGTCGGGCGCTTGATCTCGAGGGCCGCCGCCAGGTCGCGCATCGTGATCTGGGGACCGCGCTCCTGGAGGATCAGGAACGCCTTCTCTGTCAGCTCTCTGCGTTTGTGCGCGTCCGCTTTGCGGGCCATCGCCGCTCCTTTGCTCGACACTGTGTCAGTCTATTTATTTCCTGACACACTGTCAAGAAATAGTTGCCTTGATCTCGGCGCAGCGCTCGGATAGCCTGTCGGCATGCAAAAACCGACCTCAGAAGCCGCCCTTCGCAATCGAGGGCCGATTCTCGAGCGGCTCCGGGAGCTTCTCGAGACGCCCGCCGACGTCCTCGAGCTCGGCGCCGGAACGGGGCAGCACGCCGCCTACTTCACGGCTCA
>JAGQJP010000079.1 GCA_020430585.1 Myxococcales bacterium
CGCTCGAGGGCGTCTTCGAAAAAACGCTGGAGATGCGGCCGCACGTCATCGCGCTTGAGCAGCTCGCGCAGCGCCTCGGGCGGGATCGGCGGGAGGTCGCGGATGATCGAGACGATCGCCGCGCGTGATTGCTCGTCGAGATACGCCTCGAGCCGCTCTCGATCGGTCGCTGGGAGCTGCGAATCGACCGCGGCGACGCGGAGCTGCTGGCGTTCGAGGAGCGGTCGCGTCTGCGCTTCGGCGATGGCGACCCACTCCGGCGTCGCGAGGACCGCCTCGACCAACGCGATCAGGCTCTCGCTGTGGAGCCAGTCGCGCAGTGGTCGCGACAGCGCGTGGTCGACCAAGGCGCTGACGAAGGTCTCGTATGGCTGTGGCTCGGTCATGCCCCGCAGGGTAGCACGAAGACTGGACGAACGCTAGCGTTGCGAAGCGACGGCGAAAGGGATAGTATCGATCGGCACAGGGGGGGATATGGGTCACTACGAACGGTTGTCGATGCTCGACGCCTCGTTCCTCGAGATCGAGAGCGACGCGGCACACATGCACGTCGGCGCCGTGATTCTGTTCGAGTCCGGGCCGCTGGAGCGTGAGCACGGTGGCATCGACTACGAGCTGATCAAGCGCTACGTCGAGGCCTCGATCCAGCGCGTTCCCCGCTATCGACAGCGGCTCGGCCACGTGCCGATGCTCAAACACCCCGTCTGGGTCGACGACGACCGCTTCGTGATCGACTACCACGTGCGCCACGCCGGGCTCCCCAAGCCGGGCAGCTTGCGTCAGCTCAAGCGCCTCGCGGGACGGATCTTCTCACAGAAGCTCGACCGCGGCCGTCCCCTGTGGGAGTTCTGGGTCGTCGAGGGGCTCGAGGGCGACCGCTTTGCGGTGATCACGAAGGTGCACCACTGCATGATCGACGGCATCTCGGGCGTCGACTTGATCGCCGCGCTGCTGCGGACCAATCGTGACGACCGAATCCCGGCGATCGAGCCCTGGGCGCCGCGCCCGTTGCCGACGCCGCAGGAGATCCTCGAAGGCGAGGTCAAACATCGGTTCGACGGTCAGCTCGCTCTCTTCGATTCGATTCGACGCGCCCTCGACGATCCGACGGAGTTCGTCGAAAAGGCGCAGCGCGTGGTCCAAGGGCTCGCCGAGACGATCGGCGTCGGTCTGTTGCCCGCGTCGCATTCGCCACTGGATACGCAACGCCTCGGCCCGAACCGCCGCTTCGATTGGTGCAGCTTCCCCCTCGAGCGCGTCAAGCGGCTCAAGAACGACCTCGGCGGGACGGTGAACGACGTGGTCTTGACCACCGTCGCGGGGGCGCTGCGGCGATTCTTCGAGCGACGCGGCTCCGATCCGCGGGAGATCGTCGACTATCGAGCGCTGATCCCGGTCAACGTTCGCTCGCGGACGCAGCGCGGGACCCTCGGCAACAAGGTCTCGATGATCCTCTGCCCACTGCCGATTCACATCTACGACCCGCGCCAGCGCTTCGAGTTCGTCGCCGCCGAGACCGAAAAGCTCAAGGCGTCGTCCAAGAACCTCCACGCCAACGAGATCGCCGAGGAGCTGGGGGATCTGACGGGGGCGGGGCTCGTGGCGCGGGCGATTCAGCTCGCGATCCGCTTCAAGCCCTACAACATCACCGTCACCAACGTTCCGGGACCGCCGTTTCCACTCTACATTCTGGGGGCGCGGCTGCAGGCGATCTACCCGATGGTGCCGCTTTTCGGTGATCAATCGGTGGGCATCGCCCTGTTCAGCTATGACGCCAAGTTGTTCTGGGGGTTTTCGGCGGATTGGCAGCTCGTTCCCGATTTGCACGAGTTGATCGAGGACATGCGCGAGGCCTTCGAAGAGCTCGAACGGCTCACAAGCGAAACAGCACACCCAGACGCGCCGTGAAGGCGTGCATCGGCTGACCTCGCGGCTGAGGGAAGTCGTCTCCCAGCTCGCGATCCGAGAAGAGATAGTCGACGTTGAGGTAGAGCGAGAGCCACCGCGTGATCGGCCAGCTGAGCTCGGGTCCGACGTTGAAGCCGAGGTTCAGATAGCGGGTGACGCGGTCGCCATATTTCGGATCGACATCTTCGGGGAAGCGTCCGTCTTTGGTGATGCGCAGGGCGAAGGCGATCCGCGCGCCGAGGTAGAGCGGACCGACGCGACCGTTGAGGCGCACGCCGAGCAGTACGTCGCCACGCGTGACGAGCTTCGCCGCGCCGTAAAACTGCGAGACGTTGCCACCGACGGCGAGCCCGAAGCGCAGCCGTCCGCGACGACAGCCGAGCCAGTAGTAGCCGATGTCGAGGCCGCTCTCCCAGCCGACGCGATAGGAGACGCTGCGGCTGACGGGGGAGGTCGCGCCCGCGTGGACACCGATGGTCCAGCATTCATCGGGCCGCATCGGGTCGCTCTGGGCGAGCGCTGGAACGAGAAGCAGCCACGCGACCAATAGCGCTCGCTGCGCGTTACACAAGGGTCTCACACGATGCTCCCGCCGTGCGTCCATTCGGCGCCAGTGTACTTCACGCGCGCCAAATAGACAAGGGACCGCTTCGCCGTTGCAAAATCCCGGAAAATGGGGCAAAAAATAGATGTGGACCAACGATTTCTGCGCTGCAACGGAGGTCAATGTGAACGTATCCGAAATCATGACCACCGAGCCGATCGTGATCGAAGCGACACAGCGCGTGCGCGACGCCCTCGAGATCCTCTCGCGCGAGAATATCCGACACTTGCCCGTGCTCGACGAAGGGGAGCTGCGTGGCGTGCTCTCCGATCGGGATCTACGAACGTTTCTCGTTTCCGATTTCTACGACTTCGACGCCGAAGAGGCGGAGTCGCGCCTCGACTCGCGGGTCAGTGAGATCATGATCGGCGATGTCGTCTCCGTCGAGCCCGAGACCACCGTGGCCGAGGTGGTTCGAATGATGATCGATCAGAAGTTCGGGGCGTTGCCCGTGGTCGATTTCTCGACCGGTGAGCTCTTGGGAATCGTGAGCTACATCGATATTCTGCGCGCCGCCGAGGGGTACTTCGCCGAGCTCGCCGGGCGCTGAGTCGTCCGCGCGCTGGCGCTCAGCTTTCTTCGACCTCGTCTTCTGGCAACGGCCCGACGTCGCTGCCGTCGTAGCTCATCACCCGCAGGTCGTCGGCGATTCGCTGCAGCTCTTGGTTTCGCTCGTCGAGGCTGCGGGGGGAGTGGATTTCGATCTTCTCCAGGTAGAGTCGATAGTGTTCGCCATCGGGCTCTCGCGCGAGGGAGGAGAGGTGGTAGCCGTCGCGTGAGAGCTTGCGCGCGAGCTCCATCAACTTGTCGGGATCGCGATCGACGAAGTAGTAGCCCCACAGCAGCGTGTGGTCCGGGTCCAGGCCGTGTTCCCGCAGCGATTTGAAGAGGTCCGAGATGCTGAACTTGAGGATTTCTTTCACGGCGGTCCGTCAGCCGAAGGTCGTCGCCAGAAGCGGCGGCGACGGGCAGTCGAGGGCGTCGGCGATCGCGCGGAACATCTCTGCCTCGTTGATCGTGATCTGACCGTCGAAGGCGACGCAGACGTTGCAGGCGGCGAGCACCCGCTCTTTGATCGGCGGCGCCGCGAGCGAAACCGCGGTCAGCGCGCGATCGAAGTGCATCAGCGAGAACTGGCTCGCATCGGGCATCGCAGGCGCCGTTCCCGACGGATAGAGCGGCGCCACCGCGGCCGCGAAGGCTTTCTGCGCTTCGCTCGGGTCGGTGTGGCCCCAGTGGGAGAGCGCGGCGATCAGATCGCTCACCTCGTTCAAGAGGTTGTTGATCGAGTAGTACTGGATCTGCAGCTTCGCCGAGGGAAGAAGATGCCCGCGCAGATGGCGGAAGAGCATCTTGTGCAGGGTGAACTCGAAGAGATCGACCTGCTGGTCGGCCTGAATCAACGCCTGAACGTTGCTGCTGAACAGATTGTACTGATCGAGCGAGAGCTGACGGAGCGCTGGGATCGCCAGGTCGATCAGCGGCAGCCGTAGCGCCGGATGGAGCGAGTCGGTGAAGGGCACGACCCGCTGCAGCTCGGCGAGCGCCCGTGCGTCCATCGTCGACTGCAGCTGGGTCAGCTGCGTCTGGCGCACGCTCTGGTTCCCCTTGTCGAGCAGCAGCCCGAAGACCACCGACATCGCCCCGTAGGGCTCCCGCGCGCTCTCGACCAGCTCTTTCGGGATCGAGGCGATCATTTGCACGGCGTAGGCCAAGTGCTGAGAGGTCGGCTTGCCGATGTTCTCGGTCATCGTCCGCGCGCCCTCGCCCGACGAGGATTCGGTGAGAGCGGGCGCCACGGCTCGTGGAGCGCTCGCTGCCGAAGAGCCCGCCGCGGGGGCGCCCGTGCTCGCGGATGCGGTCGCGGCCCCGCCGATCACCACGTGAGCGTGCGCGCCTTGCGGCTTGCTCTTCTTGCCCGCGCGTCGGCTCCCCCCCGCGAGACCGGAAACCGCGCCGCCGTCGGAGTCGTCGACGACGAAGTCCTCGCGGATCGGCGTGAAGTCGCCGGAGAAGGTGGGGAGGATCCGCCGAATGCGCTCGTCGAGGGGCGGATGCGTCGCCGTCAGCGCCGACATCCGGCTCACGCTGCCGAAGAACATGTGGCTCGCCTCTTGGATGTGCTTGCCCTCGACCTTCGAGCCGCGTTTGTAGCCGCCGATCTTCATCAGCGCCCCGGCGATGCCGTCGGGGTTGCGGGTGTACTGTACCGCGGAAGCGTCGGCGAGGAACTCGCGCTGGCGTGAGATCCCCGACTTGATCAGGTTACCGAAGAAGAGGCCGATGTAGCCGACGATCCAGACGCAGAGCCCGACGATTCCGAAGCCGATCGCCGCCGCCGCCGCCCGATCGTTCCCGCGGGCGCTGAAGCCGATGCGCATCACGAAATAGCCGAGCAGCCCGATCACCATGATCCCGTGGAGAATCCCCATCAGGCGGATGTTGAGCCGCATGTCGCCGTGAAAAATATGGCTGAACTCGTGGGCCACCACGCCCTGGAGCTCGTCGCGCGTCAGCTTCTCGATCGCTCCGCGGGTGACGCCGATCGCCGCGTCCGTCGGCTTGAAGCCAGCGGCGAAGGCGTTGATCGAGTCGTCCTCGAGGAGGAACACCGAGGGTACGGGCGTGCCCGAGGCGATCGACATCTCTTCGACGATGTTCAAGAGCTTGCGTTGATGGGGATCGCGGGTGCCCGGCTGAATTTCGACACCGCCGAGCATCCGCGCCACCGCGGGACCGCCCCCACCGAGCTGCCGCGTCTTGTAGAGGCTGCCGAAGAAGATGATCGTGAGCGTCAGCCCCGCCACGCCCATCAGCACGTCGAGCTGCCACCAGCTGAAGGGCGGTACGATCGACGAGCCCGGGCCCTGGGCGGCGTTGTAGTTGTTGTAGGTGTTCGTCGATTCCTGCGCGCCGATGTAGAGCACGCCGACGATCACGAAGTAGATCGCCGCGATCGTCGCCACGCAGGCGAGGACGAAGAGGATCACCGAGTAGGTCGTCTTTTTCCGCGCGCTGTCTTGGTGCTGGAAGAAGTTCATCGCCGCCGACGCTCCTCGCGGTTAGAAGCTCACCTTGGGCGCGACGCGAGCTTCGGGGGTCTCGATCTCGAGCAGCTGCGCCTCGCGGAACCCGAAGGGGCCAGCGATGAAGTTGTTCGGGACCTTTTCGCGCGAGGTGTTGTACTCCATCACGGCGTCGTTGAAGGCCTGCCGCGAGAAGGCGATCCGATTCTCCGTCGAGGAGAGCTCCTCCATCAGCTGGCTCATGCTCTTGTCCGCCTTCAGCTCGGGGTACTGCTCGACGACGACCATCAGCTTGCCCATCGCTTGAGTCAGCATCGACTCGGCCATCCCGAGGTTTTTCACCGCGCCGCCATCCGAGGGGTCGCTCGCCGCTTTCTTGCTCGCGCCGAGGGCCTGGTTGCGCGCGGAGATCACCGCTTCGAGCGTCTCTTTTTCGTGTTTCATGTAGCCTTTGGCGGTCTCGACGAGGTTCGGGATCAGGTCGTAGCGCCGCTGGAGCTGGACGTCGATCTGGGCAAACGCGTTCTTGTAGCGGTTTCGCAACGTGACGAGCCCGTTGTAGATCCCGACGACGAAGAAGATGATCAGCCCGAGAACGACGAGCAAAATAATGACAGGGAGCATTCGAAACCCTCGATCTGTTGGTTCAAGTTCTGGCGATTATCGGACAACTTTGGCGGCGACGTCAACCGGCGACGATGGGGAAGAGGACGACGAACTCCAACACGCTCTGCGATTTCACGCGCAGGTCCGCGTCCAGGTTCGTCTGCGCGACGCCGTCGAGGGCGACGAAAATCCGTCGCTTCGCGATCGCGTCGTAGAGCGCCGCCTCGATCACGGCCCGGTCGATCGGGCGCTTGCGCTGTAAGCGCCAGCCCGAGCGGGTCGGCGTGCTGCCCGCGGGTTGTATCAAGCCGATGAAGTGGGCGTCGTTGTTCGAGTTGTAGAGGGCGAAATCCGCGTCGAGGCGCTGCTGAATCAGGGCGCGAATGCTGGTCTTGCCCTTTGGCGTCGGCAGAGGCTGTCGCTCGACGGGCTTGCAACGTGGCAGTGTGTCGATCACGTGCACGACGTCGGGGAGCTCGTCGTGCCACGGTTTGGTCGGATGCCTTCGCGCGCTGCTCTTCGGACGCTTCGAATCGGTCGGGCTCATTGAATCTCCGCTTGCTGTTTGGTGTTCTGTGCTCTCGATTGCGGGGTGTAGCTGTAGGGAAGACGGATCTCGAAGGTCGTGCCGGCCGCCGGCGTGCTCTGGACGCTGATCCCCCCGCCGAGGAGCTCACAAAAGCCCTTCGTGATCGCCAGCCCGAGGCCGCTTCCGCCATATTGGGCCTGCGTAGCCGCCTCGGCCTGCTCGAAAGGTTGAAACACACGGCCGAGCTCTTCGTCGCTCATCCCGATGCCGGTATCCGACACGCGAAAGCGGATCGTCGATCGATCGTGGTCGACGGTCAGGCGCACCTCACCGTTTTCGGTAAAGCGCGCAGCGTTCGAGAGCAGGTTGTAGAGGCATTGTCGCAACTTCATGATATCGCTGTCGAAGGCTGGAAGGCCCGGGGGACAGTCGACGACGAGTCGGTTGCCCCGCCGCTTCATCAACGGCGTCGCGGTCGTCTCGATGTTCTGCAGCAGGGAGACCACGTTCACCGGCTCGACGAAGACGTCCATCTTGCCCGCTTCGATCTTCGACAGATC
>JAGQJP010000715.1 GCA_020430585.1 Myxococcales bacterium
CGAACGAGCTGCTGCAGCTGACGGTCGTCCGCGAGCGCCTCGAGGAGGAGCAGCAACGGATCGCACACGAGAAGCAAGCGCTGGAGGACGAACGGCGCCAGGTCGCCGCGCTTCGAGAGCGCTACGAGTCCGGTAATCATCCGAACCAAGAGCGCCCCGATCGGCCCGAAACCGCGACGGTCGCGCTGCGCAACTCGTCGAGCGACGCGATTCGGCGAAGCGACGCAGGGCGCGGCGGCGACGCGATGCGCAGCGACGTCCCCCCCGACAGTCTCTCGTTTCGCCACTACGGCGGCGTCGGAGGCGCCGATTTGATCGCCTCGGCAGAGGACCTTCGAGCGTCGAGCCCAATCTCCTCCTCGTTGATTCAACGGCTGCCGAAGGGGCGCGGCTGGCTCTCGTGGAAGGTCGTGGTGCCGAGCGTGACGCTGATCGCCGCCACGGTTCTGTTCATCCTCAACCCCTGGTCGCGGGCGACCGAAGAGCCGCAGAAGCCGCCTGCCCCGAGCACGACGGTCAGCGATCGGGGATCCGGCACCGACGCCACCTCGCCAACGGTCGCACCGAAGCTGCTGGCCAAAGCGCCAACGCCACGGCCGCGAACGAAGCGGGTCGAGCCGACGCTCGTGCAGGCCAAAACGACGCCACCCATTTTGCTTCAGCGCCGCGATCCCGGAACGGATCCGTCGCCGACCAGAACGAAGACGGCGCCCCCGGCTCCCAAACCGAAACCCTCACCGAAGGGCGGACCGACGATCAAGGCGCCCGAGAAGCAATCCCCGCCGGCGCTCGTCTACCTTCGCATCGAAACCGACCCCGATGGCGCCAAGGTGATGGTCAATGGCAAGTCGATCGGCACCACGCCGCTCGTCCGTCGCAGCAAGCCGAGCTCCAAGGCGCTCGACGTCGTCCTCGTCAAGAAGGGCTACCACGCGCGAAAGTTCACGCTCAAGCAGGACCAGAACGGGACGTACAGTTTCGCCTTGAAAAGATCGACAAAAGTGCCGAGAATAAAGCGCAAACGGAAAAGTAACATCTTCGGATTGCCGCAGGTCCCGTAAGCGAAAGACGGTGGCGTGCCTGACCTTGGAGTTCCTTTGAAGCGGTTGCTCCGATTCGCCTTGATATGCGCCTGCGCGTTCGCATTCGCCAGCCTCCACGGCGCTCCATCGGTGGTGGCGCGTCCGAAGCTGAGCCGCGCCGATCAGCGCAAGGCGAAGCGTCTGGTGCGGCAGATGGGCCGTCTCTTCGCCCAAAAGAGATATCGCGAGGTGATCGTGATCGCCCGCCAGCTTCACGGGCTGCTCGAGGATCCCCAGCTCCTGGCGAATATCGGCCTCTGCTACGAGAGGCTCGGAGACGACGCCCAAGCGCTCGCCCACTATCAACAATTTCTCCGCACCGCACCGCGGGGACACAAGACGCGCTCGAACGTCGAGAACCAGGTCGCCAAGCTCAAACAGAAGCTGCGAGCGAAGAAGCGCGAGGTGAACATCCTCTCGCAACCCACGGGCGCGCGGGTTTCCGTCGACTCTCGCTTCGTCGGGCTCACGCCGACCGTGGTCTACCTCGATCCGGGCCGTCACGTGATCGAGCTCGCGATGAAGGGTCGAGAGACGCTGCGCCGCGAGATCCTGATCGTCAACGGGCCCGCTCTGACCCTCGACTACCCGCTACCGAAGTCCGAGGAGACGGGATGGCTGACGGTGACGAGCAACGTGCCGAGTGCCGAGATCTTCCTCGACAACGAATTGATCGGCAAGACCCCGCTGCGACGTAAGGCCCTCAAACGCGGGCGCTATCAGGTGAAGGTCAACGCCCCGGGGTATCGCGAGCTGCAGGAGCGCGTGACGATCGAATCCGGCCGCTCGACGGTACTGCGCGCCAATCTGGTGAAGGTCGACGCGCCGCACGTCGTGACGCCGAGTCGACCTCGAGGCGATCGGAGCGAGCTGGGCCGACGACTCTGGCTCGCGGGCTGGATCACCTTCGGCGTCTCGATCGCCGCGCTCGCCTCGGGGACGGCGCTCTACTTCGTCGGTCGCAAGAACGCCGTCGATCTGAACCGCGAGCTCTCCCGCTACGGCACCGACCATCCCGAAGCGACACAGGAAGAAGCCGAAGCCGTGCTCAATTTCAAGAGTCGCTGGGACCGACGGGTCAAGCGCAACCTCTACGCGGGCTACGCCCTCTGGGGCATCACGGGCGTTGGGCTCGTGGCGTCGATCGTGATGCTGAGCCTCGCGCCGCAGTATCGGAGGAAGCGCGCCGAACGACTCTCCCGCCGCTTCGAATGGCAGCTCACGCCGACGTTTGCTCCGCGTGAGAGTCGC
>JAGQJP010000716.1 GCA_020430585.1 Myxococcales bacterium
CGACCAGCCCGGGTTGGTAGTGGTCGATATCGATCGAGTTGAAGTAGCCGCTGATCAGAGTGCCGTGTCCCAGCGTGTAGTCGGTGATCTCTCCCAGCCGCGCGAAGATCGCGTCGTTCGGCGTCCCCCAGGCGACGAAGGGGACGATCCGGAAGTAGTCCGAGACCTCGTCCCAATCCTCGGGGCGAATCGTGCCGCGCGGCGAGGCGGGTCCGTAGTCTTTGAGGCGGAAGCGCAGCGGTACGCGCAGCGAGGCCGAGAGCTTCTTCCACTCGAGAAAACCGGCGACGGTGACCTCGGTGAAGAGGTCGTGGTGGATCTGCCCGACGCCGCTGAAGGCGTCGAGCCCCAGCGTGACTCCGTTCGACCGATCGGGCTTTGGCGCTTGCTGCGTCAGCGTCGGTCCGGCGGATGCCGGCAGGGGCGAGCAGAGGGCCAAAATGATAGCGGTGAGCGGCATCCACCGGCGCACGGAACACCTCCTCCGGGTCGAAGCGCGTACTGTCTATGATGTAGGCAGAGTTTGTCGGCGTCAAAAAAACGAACGAAAAATCGAGAGGTTGATTGGTTGTTTCGCGGCCGTTGCGGACGGCGTGAAGACGATCTCGGCGGCGAGCGCGCGAAGATGCGGAGCAGAGCGGTCGGCGCGCGCGTCAGAGCGTCGGCAGGGTGCGCGGTTTGCGCGGCTTGACCTGGCAGGTGCCTCCAGCGCTCTCGGCGGAGTCGTCGTGATCGTGCTTGGCGCCCGAGCCGCAGCCTTTGCAGGCCTTGATCTCCTCGACGACCGCTTCGATCGAAACCTCGCCGACGAGCCGCGTCTCGACCTCGTCGTGTTCGAGGCTGTGGAGCACGAAGTACTGCCCGAGCCCGCCTGCGCCGTCGCCGCGATAGACCGAGAGCGCGGCGCAGATCGCGCCGAACTGTTTCATCAGCAGAAACTGATCGACCTCTCCGTACCGTTCGAACTCGGGGACGACCTCGTCGATCGGTTGCGCGACGAGCTGGTCGACGTGGACCCCGAGGATCATCGGTAACAGCGTCTCGCCGCCGATCGTGCGTCCGCAGCTGCGCTTGTTCAAGGCGTACCCGCTGAGGCGGTCGTCGTAGTCGATGCGCAGTTCCAGCGCTTCTGTGATATCGGAGCACGGCATGATGAGACCAGTGTATCAGAGTCGAGAAGCCAGCGCCAGCACGCTCTGTTGAAGCGGCCGCTGCGCTCTGGTACGCTGAGCATATCGGGTGATCCGTAGAAACGTGCAGTGGAGGGCTCGATGACGAGCGATCGAAAGGCGTGTCTCTTGCGTCTCCCAGCGTGCATCTGCATCGTGCTGCTCCTCTCGGCCTGCACGTCGGGGCAGCGACGGGTCGGACAGCTCAGCTGCGTCGCCGATTCGGACTGCACGGGCGGCCTCTGCGTCGCCGATCGATGCCTGGTCCTCGCCAGCTGCGGCGGACAGGGCGATTGCGCGGACGGCGTCTGCTCGGAGGGGTACTGCTGGACGGCGCCGTGCGGCGGAGACGGCGATTGCAGCTACGGCACCTGCTCGGGGGGATACTGCGTACGCATCTCCGAGGTCCAAGACGTGCAGAACGACACCTCGAACGAGGATCAGCCGTTCACGCCCGACACGACGGTCGCCGAGGACTCTTCGGGCAACGCCTTCTGCGACGACGGTCTGGGAAAGATGAAACCGGGCGCGTGTGGCGAGGGGACGTTTTGCGCCAAAGACGCGATCTGCCGCGTCGCGACGCTGCTCGTCGGCGAGCCCTGCGGCAGCGCGGTATACAACGGCGAGGACGAGAACAAAGCATGCGTCTCGGGCATCTGCCGCCCGGCCGCCTTCGAGGACGCGTCCTACTGCGTCGAGAAGACCGAGCAATGCGGCAGCCCGACGACGCCCGTCGAGAGCGGCGCCTTCGCCTGCTCGACGGACAAGCTTCAGGTCAAGACCTGCGGCAGCGATGGTCGGTGGCAGGCGCTCGCCGATTGTAGGCCGACGACCTGCAACTCCGGAAGCGGAAAGCAGGAGCGCGAGTGCGGGAGCAGCGGATGCCAGCTGGTCGGAGGCTGTCTGCCGTGCTATCCCGGGAAGTTCAGCACGGCGCTCGCCGATTGCAGCACCAAGTGCAGCCAGAACAGCGACTGCCCGGATGGCGCCGAATGCCAGAGCCAGCAGTGCGTGGCGCTCACCTCCAAGCAGGTCGACTGCGATCCCGACAACAACAACCCGCCGAACTCTCAGGACGTGCTCGAGCAGGTGACGGTCTCCTTCGATCCCAACAACGGATGGACGCCTCCGGCGAAGTGCAAATGGAGCTGTGTGACGGACTATGCGCTCGACGGCGCGGCCTGCGTCAACCAGAAACAAGTTCCCTGTGACCAGAGCGGAAGCAAACCGACGAATGCGAGCTGGAACGTCGTCGACGTGCCGATCAGCTATACCACGGCTGGCGGCTGGACGACGCCTGCGGCATGCAGCTGGAGCTGCGACGCGACGTACTGTAAGCAGGGCTCGACGCAGTGCTTGAGCTCCAAGCAGGTCTCCTGCTCGACGAGCGGCACCAAACCGACGAGCTCGTCGTGGACTGTGCAGAACGTAACGGTGACCTGCCAGCCGGGCGGCAGCTTCAGCTCGCCCGCGGCCTGCAGCTGGAGCTGCGACACCGGGTACTGCCAAGATGGGGCGAGCCAATGTCTGAGCTCGAAGCAGGTCTCCTGTTCGACGTCGGGAACCAAACCGACGAACTCGTCGTGGACCGTTCAGAACGTGACGGTGACCTGCCAGTCGGGCGGCACCTTCAGCTCGCCGAGCGCCTGCTCCTGGAGCTGCAACAATAACTTCTGCCTCGACGCTGGCTCCTGTTTGTCCACGAAGTCCGTCTCCTGTAGCTCGGCGGCGACCAAGCCGACGCAGTCCGACTGGGTCAGCAGCACGGTGACGATCACCTGCTCGGGCTCGACCTGGAGCACGCCGAGCTGCAGCTGGATCTGTAAGAGCGGCTACGTCGTGAACAAGGCGGGAAACGACTGCGTCCGGCCACTCTACTTGGTCAGCGCTGCGGGCACCACATCGGCCGGGGGAAACCGCTCGACCATGAACACGCGCTGCAGCAACGCTGTGAGCCAGAACTACGGCAGTCTGGGGACGACCAAGACCGTCGGCTTCATCACGATCTCGTCGTCCGACCAGATCAAGGATTTGCCGACGAATCAGAGCGTTCCGACCAATCGCCCCATCCTGGGGCCGACCGGAACGCGCATCGCCGATGACTGGGCGGATCTACTCGACGGGTCGATCAAGACGACGTTGATGTCTGCCGGGACGATCGGCAACAACTATTGGTATTCGGGCAGCGATTCGTCGGGCGCCGAGATCGCGTCGAAGACCTGCTCGGGTTGGACCTTGACCAGCGGGTCCAACGCCGCGTACGGCCACCCTGGGCAGACCGATGCGCGCTGGATTACGAACCAACCAGCGAGCTGTGGGCTGGCGACCTACTACTATCTCTGCCTGACCTGGATTCCCTGAGAAAACCGATTCGCCCTTGCCTTTCCGTCGTGGCGCTGTCACGATCGAGTGCGGCAAAGGATGGTAGACATGAGACGAATCGCAATTCACGTCACGTTGATCGCGGCGACGCTGCTCGGCGCGAGCGCCCTCCGCGCCCGGGGAGCCTGGGCGCTGATGCCGCCCCATGTTCGAGAGAGTTTCCCGAGGAATGGCGGGCTGCTCTCCAGTGACACCGTTTGGCTGCTCGGGTACTCCCTGAGCTACGCGGATTGGAAGCGCGTCTCCGTCGAGGACCTCACCCGCAACACGCCCGTGTCCTTCACCCACAAGCTCGATTGCAAGTGGGTCGGCCAGTGCAAGTCGGCCGGGATGGTCGGTTGCCGACAGCAGCGTTGCGAGGCGAGGCTGCACTTGGCGAGTGTCGAGGTCGGCCATCGCTACCAGCTACGCATCGAACGGACGACGCTGACCTTTACCGCCTCACCGATCAGCGTCACGCTGCAGAAGGTCGGCATTCCACCGACCGGCCGGGTCTGTTACGACTACCACCTGACGCTGAAAAATCGCGGTTCTCGACCCTGCGCCATCAAGCGGATCGACATCTGGCTCAAGGGCCGCCGCGTCGGCTCGACCCCCGCCAAGCCGATCGCCCTCAGACCGGGCGCCACCCACTCGTTCGTCCACCGCTCCTGCGGCGGCACCTCGATCGGCCTGCTCTCGCGCACCCCTCCCTCTGTCAACGCCTTCTGCACCCCGCGCGCCTCGAACCGCTAGCTCCTGATCTGCCTGCTGGCCGCCGGCGGCTGTCTCCCCAAGAGACTCGACACCGATCGCGTACAGTACGCACGATGTCAGCAGGAATGATTCCTGTTCGCCGTCGAGGTCAAAGGCGCTCGAGCGCACGCTCGACGGTGTCGTGATGCAGACCGAGGTTCTGCGAGATCGTCCCGACCTTCCAGTGCTCGCCGTAGAACAGCCGCCGAATCTCGCTGCGTTGCTCAGCGGTCAACAAACATCGGAACACCTCGCTACGCCGACCGTGTAGACGATCGCCTCAGAACGCGGAAAAACGGACGCCTCGAATGGACAGCTCGCGTGAACACCTCGAATGGACAACTCGCGTGAACACCTCGAATGGACAACTCGCGTGAACATGTCGAATGGACGGCTCGCGTGAACACGTCGAGTGGACAGCTCGCGTGAACGTCTCGAACGGACAGCTCGGGTGAACATCTCGACAAGGTGGATCACTCGGGGTCGTTGCGTTC
>JAGQJP010000717.1 GCA_020430585.1 Myxococcales bacterium
CGCCGAGGTGAAGAATCCGGCGAGCGGCGTCCCGAAGTGCGGCGTCGCGACCATCGTCGCCGATCGCGTGCGCGCGCCGACGCGCTCCTCCTCGTCGCTCTTGCGCAACACCACGCCGGGCGTGAGCAAGAGGCGCACATCGAGTCCGCCGGTCGAGTGTCCGACGAAATGGATCTCGTCGCCGTCGAGGCCGCCGCTGGCGATCACGTGCTGCAGCAAGCGCTCGGCCCGCGCGGTGATCGAGCCCGTCGGCAGTGTGGTGCACTCGACGATCTGGGCGCGGTAGCCGCGTGCGCGCAGCTCGCGCTGGAGCGTCTCGGCAACGCGGTAGAAGTAGTTGAAGCCTCCGAGCTCGCTGAAGCCGAAGAAGCCGGGCACGAGGTAGACCGATCCGCTGCTCATCGTCGTCGCCTCTTTGTGGACATCTGTCCATCCTACCTCAGCTCGTCGGAGGATGCCAGAGGCCGGCACAGGCGCCGCCTGGAGTCTCGAGAGATTCGGTCGTCCTCGACGTCGAGCCCGAGATGCCGGGGATCAGAAACCGAAGGGGCTCTGTCCGCGCGGACAGTGGTACATGTCGATGTGGACGTGTTTTGTCTGACTGCCGCAGGTTACGAGGTAGAGATCGATGATCTTCCCGCAGCGCCCGCCGCGGCCGATGCTCCCCGAGCGGCGGAAGGCGAGGGGGCCGTTCGGGCACTCGAGTCGTCGCAGAAATGCGTATTCGGCGCGCACGCCGCAGACCTCGACCGGTCGTTGTCGCGTCGTCTGCAGATCCGCAAAGCGGTGAACGCTCGACCCCCAGCGAAGGTGCAGCGCATCTGGCGGCCACTGCACTGCTGAGAACCCCGTCGGGCACGGGGGGGGCTGGTGCCGAGTCGGGGCGTGCGTGGGGACATGCGCCACGCGCGGCGGCGGGTCGATTCGCGTTCGCGTCGCGCTGCAGCCAATGGCGATCATCCCCAACAGAACCACGACAATCTTGCTCACGATGCGCATCCACTCTCCCCCAGACAGCTCGGGGCTGGGCAGCGACGTGGGTACAGCATACCATCGAGCGCCGGACGTTGTCACCCCCTCAGGGGATGTGCTCGCCCCGATGCGGTATCGCCCTCGTCACGACGTCGAGGCTCAGGTTTTGGGGATTGCGAGGCAGATGATGTCACCCCGCACGTCGTGAAACAGGACGCGCCCGCTCGGCAGGACCTGCACGGGGTGTCCGCCGTCGTGGGGCCACACGCCGTGTAGCCGTCCATCATCGGCGCTGTAGAGGCGCAGCTCCCAGGCTGAGCTGAAGAGAATCCAGCGGCCGCACGTGTCGAGCCGAGGCTCGCCATCTGCGAGATCCAGCGTCAACAGGGTCGCACCGTCGAGGGGGTCGAAAAGTCGCACCCCCGCGTCGGCTCGCACGAGCAGCCGGCGGCCGGCGTTCGGTCCGGCGGTCGCCAGGTCGAGTGGCACACCTTTGAGAGTGGCTCCATCGGCCTCGCCAGCGACCTGGCGTAGCTCGCCGGTCGTGCGGTCGAGGAAAAATGCGAGATGATTCAGGTCGGCCCAGACGATCCAAGCGCCGTCGGGGGCTGCGGCGATTCGCTGGCGGGGATACCAGTAGGGCAGCGACAACGGGTAGCCCTCGATTCGCTCGAGGGGATCGAGCCGCCAGACTTCGATCGCCCCTGTGCGCTCGTTGCTGACGGCGGCCGATCCGTCGTCGAGCAGCACGTAGTCCCCCGGCAACTCGCTCGGCGTTGCGGGTGGCGGAGCCGAGTCGCTGCTGGTGGAGCCCAGGCGATCCCCATCGGCAGCGCTGGTGGGTGAGGGCGCAGCGTCGGGTCGAGCGACGGCGCGACTCTGTGTCGCTGCGGTCCCGCCGGGCGTTGGCAGCGTCGAGGTTCGTTCGCCGCTCTCGGTGTGGATGTACACCAGCTCGTTGCGGCGCGTAACCACCTCGGCGACGGCGCCATCGCAGCGCATCACGTACTCGGTGCGGCTTCCTCCGGGTTGGCGTTTCCAGCGGGAATCGAGGCTCCAGACCAGCACACGGCCGGCGGCGTCGGCGACGATCAAGCGTTTGCCATCCGGGTGGAGCAGGCGCCGTCGCGGGATCACCGACGACTCGACCAGCAGATCGTCACCGTTGGCCGCGCGCCAGTGGAGCGCATTGCCGATCGCCAGGCGCAACCCGTCGGGCAGGCGCGCCAGCTCGTCGGCACCGGTCGGTAGCTCTTCTTGCGTCGGCGACGACGCGCTGTCGGACCAGCGGTAGAGCGTGCGACCGCTGACGGCGTGCAGCTGGCCGTCGCTGTCGAAGGCAGTCGCCACTACGCCGGCGGGGTCCAGCGGAAGCCGCCTCGACGTCCCCGGGGAATCGAAGGACCAGAGGCGAAGCGACCCGTCGATGCCGGACGCGGCTAGCTGTCGCCCCGCAGGATCGATCGCCAGACTCTGCGCTCGGGCCTCGAGCCCCTCGAAACGCTGAACGAGGACATCGTCGCTGAGATCGCCGAGGAGCAGCGCTCCGTCACTGTCGCAGAGCACGACGCGCCGCCCGTCGGGGTGCAGAGCGCCCAAGCTGCTGCTCCGCCGGCTGGTCCAGTGGTGTGCCCGCTGTAGAGCGCCGCTCTCGATCTCCCAGATCACCAGGTTCGGTTGTCCGACGCCGGCGACGACCCGCCGACCGTCGGGATGCAGCGCGAGCCAGGTGGGGCCGAGGGTCATTCCGGTCAGCGGCTCCAGCTCTCGTATCCGTTCTCCGTGTCGCAGGTCCACCAGAAAGGCTCGACCGAGCGCCGGCCCGCCGTCGAACATCGGTGCTCCGCGGTTCAGCACCAGCGCTCGCTCGCCGTCTCCCAACAGCACCAGGGACGGTGGGTCGTAGCTCCAGACCGGTGTTGGCGGGGGCGCGATGATCACCAGCGTCCGGGGTCCGTCGGGCGCCGGCGCGCTGAGGCGCACGAGTCTCGGCGGCGGTGGCGGCTCGATCGATGCTGGCGGGACGTCGAACCGAAGCGCTGCTTCTTTCGCCGCTGCGGCTCGAGGCCGCTCGAGGATCGCGATCGCGCCACCGCTCTGGGCGACGACGACACGGCCCGTCGGCGTCACGGCGATCGACATCGGCCGGTCGGCGGTGGGCCAGTGGGCCGCGAGCTCGCCACTGTCGGCGCTCCAGAGCGAGATCTCGCCGTCGCCGCTGGCGGCGATCCAATCGCCGCCCCGCGCCATCTGCTCGATTCCGACCGCCAGCTGGCGAGGTGGGTCGCTGCGCGTGGTTCCGATCAGCTCGAGGGCGCCATTTGCCAGCAGCGCGACGATCGGGGCGCCTGGGCGGTCCGGGTGAGCGGCAAAGCCGGCGAGGCGGCCAGAGAAAATAGCGCGCCCCCGTTGGTCGCCTGTCGCCGCATCGAAGACCCACAGCCCGTGATCACGGGTGCCGACGATGACCTCGTCTTCGTCGCCAGCGATGTGGCGTGGCAGCGATCCAGGCCAGCGCGCCCAATAACGGTGCCAGATTTCGTCTCCCGACTCGTCGAGGAGCCGGATGTCCCAGTCGGCGCCGGCGATCAACAACCGTCCTCGCGAGAGCAGCTGGATCTCGTGGGGCGGGCTCCCCGTCGAACCGAGTGGGGTTTGGCGCAGCAGCTGGCCGTCGCTGGTCTGCCAGACGCGGAGCTCGCCATCTTCGCCGAGAGCGGCGACGGCATCGCCACCAGGGCCGATGCTCAGGAGCTGTGACCGCGCTTCCGGACGCGTCATCAGGTGGTGAGACGTGCCCGAGCGTAGCTCCAGCAGCTCGAGCCCTTCGAGCGAGACGCCGCAGAGAATGCCCGCTCCGAGGTCGACCAGCGGCGCGCTGCGCCCCATCGGCCAAAACGGGTGGCGCTGAAGTGGCGTCGCGTTCGCCCCAGCGCAGAGTCGGACGCTCCGCTCGTCGACGACGACGATCCACTCGTCGCTCGCGACGAGCCGGAGGATCGGGTCGGCAGGGAGGGTTTGAGAATCGGGTGGCATCGCTCCTCCGCGGGTCGTCCGGCTCGGGACCGCCGAACGACCTCGTCCGCTTCTTCGACTTCGGGATCTCCAGTCTACGTCCTCGACACCGATTTTCCCAAGCGCCGTTTTTCGGCGCCTCGCTCGTTGGCCGCGCTCGACTCGACGAGCGTCAGATGCAAGTGGCGATTTGATCGAGATCAAGGACGGGTTATTACCGCTGAGCTACGCTCGGTTCATAAGCGCCCGGTTCGTCTACAGCTCAGGGGTGGGGATGGGAGTCGTCGGCTCGCGGGGCTCACTCGCGCAGGTCCTGATCGTGATTGCGTTGTTGCTCGTCGCGGCTTGCACTCGGGACACGGGAAACAAGGCGGGCGGCGCAAGGGATCTCATCGTCGGCGACGACACCGCCACCCCGTCCGACACCGAGCCGGACGACGGCGTGGCGGCCGATTCGTTCCTCGATTGGGCCGCCGCGGACCTCGAGGGCGATCTCGGTGCGATCGACGATCTCGCTGGGCCGGATGACGCGAACGACGGCGGGCCGACGCCCGACATGGGCGCGCCGTGTGTCGAGTTTCAAACTCAGGTTCACACGCCGATCGTCAACGCGATCTGCGTGGGGTGCCACGACTTCAGCCCCGCCGGCTTCACGCTGAGCGGAGACGTCGACGCGGACTACGCCGAGATTCTCAAACGCATCAACCTGCAAGACCCGGCGTCGAGCCTCGTTCTCGTGAAGGGGAATGGAGGATTGAGCCACGGGGGCGGCGACAAGCTGAGCGACGAGGACTACGCGACGTTTCTTCTCTGGATCCAAGGTGGCGCGCCGCGCACGTGCGGCACGTCGACCGAGGACGCCCAGACCCCAGACGCCAGCTCGACCGACACGGAGGCGGACGGGATCGACACCAGCACGACGGACACGGGGACGCCCACCTGCGGCTCGTGCCACGCGATCCCGCCGGACATCGGCGCGCACAAGACGCACACCGACCCGTCGACGTACAATTTCCCCTGCACGACCTGTCATCCGTTTCCGGAACTGCACATGAACGGGGAGAAGGACGTCGACTTTTCGAGCTCCGACCCGGCCAACCTCAGCGGCGTCTACACAGCGCAGACTCAGAGCTGCTCGAGCCTCTATTGCCACAGCAACGGTCGTTCGCCCGCGTCCCAGAGCGGCAGCTTCAACTGGAACGGCTCGGCGCTGACCTGCGGCAGCTGTCACTCGCTCACGAACCTGAGCGGGAAGCACACCTTCCACAAGAACAAGGGGCTCGTCTGCGGGGACTGCCACTCGGGGGTGAGCGGCAGCGACACGATCATCGACTTCTCGATCCACGTCGATGGGGTGATCGACTACA
>JAGQJP010000718.1 GCA_020430585.1 Myxococcales bacterium
CCAAGGTCGTCCGCTCGGCGCTGCAGAACGCCGCCAGCGTCACCGCGTTGATGCTGACCACGGGCGCGATGATCGCCGAAGTCCCCGAAGAGAAGAAAGCTCCCGCCGGCGGCGCCCCCGCTGGGATGGGCGGCATGGGCGGCATGGGCGGCATGGGCTTCTGATCCCCACGACCCGTCCCCCGATGCAGATCGAACGAACGGCGCGCGCGCATTGAGCGCACGTCGACGCAAGCAGCGAGCTGGCTCTGCAAGCGCAGGGCCAGCTCTTTCTTTATCTACGCCGATTGTCACCGTCATCCCCTTCTGTTAGAATCGAGGGCCAACCGCGAAGGAACGCGCGACGCGCCATGAGCGACGACGAACAGGACATCGATCTCGACGACGAAGCGGCACTCGACGACGTCAAAGGCCTCGATGACGAGGTCGACGAGAACGACGAGCGCCGTAGCGTCCCACAGCCGAAGTCTCTCGTCCGGCGACGAGACACGGCGCTGCTCGACCCACTCGAGCGCTACATGCAGGAGACGGCCCAGCATCGCCTGCTCACCCCCGAAGAAGAGCACGAGATCGCCGTCGAGTACCAGAAGACGAAGGATCCGCGCCTGGCCTACCAGCTGGTCACGGCGAACCTGCGGCTCGTCGTGAAGATCGCCTACGAGTTCACGGGCTATACGAAGAACATCCTCGACCTGATCCAAGAAGGCAACATCGGCCTGATGCAGGCGGTGAAGAACTTCGACCCGCTGCGCGGCGTACGCTTGACGACCTATGCCCGCTACTGGATTCGCAGCTACATGATCTACTACCTCCTGAACAACCACCGCCTGGTCAAGCTCGGCAAGACCCAGGCGGAGCGCAAGCTGTTCTTCAATCTGCAAAAAGAGCGCGCCCGCCTGCAGGGGATGGGCATTCAGCCGAACGTGAAGATGCTCGCCGAGAAGTTCGATGTCCCCGAACGAACCGTGGTCGAGATGTCTCAGCGCCTCGATCGCTCCGAAATCTCGCTCAACGCCCCGCGCGGCGACTCGAGCCGAGAGACCCTCGGCGAGGCGATCGGCGACAGCGACGCGACGTCACCCGAGCAACGGGTCTCCGACGGACAAATCAAAGACCTTTTGTGGACAAAGATCCATGAGTTCGGCGACAATCTAGAAGACGAACGGGAGCAGGTGATCTGGAGCGAGCGGCTCCTTGCCGAGAATCCCGTTACGTTACAAGAACTTGGAGAGCGCTTCGAGGTCAGCCGCGAACGCGTGCGACAGCTCGAAGAGCGATTGAAGAAACGGCTCAAGAGCTATCTCGAGGACGCGCTCGACAGCGACGACCTCGACTTGGACTTCTTGGCCGACGCCTAGTGCGCGCGCCGAGAGGTGGGGGAAAGTCAATGATTCACCGGATCGTAGTCGTGTCGATGCTGAGCGTGCTGATGCTGATCAGCGTGGCCTGCAACAAACACCAGAATCAGTCGATCGTCGAGTCGAACAAGGGTGTGCGCGCCTATCAAGCGCAGCTGTACTATCGCGCCGAGAAGCACTTCCGCAAGGCGCTCGACTTCTGGAACGACAACGACACCGCCCATTACTACATGGGGATGTTGTTCTTCCATCATTTCAAGAACGTCGATCGCGGAATCGAGCATCTCCTCAAGGCGATCCTGCTCGTGCCGAAGGATCCGGACTACCACTACCAGCTGGGTCTGGCGTACATGCGCAAGAAAGACCTGAACAAGGCGCTGGCGACGTTCCAAAAGACGGTTCAGACGGATCCAGACTATTACGAAGCCTACTTCCGGATGGGACGGATCTACCTCAAGCAAGAGAAGTGGAACGACGCGCAGAACGCCTTCCGCAAGAGCGCCGAGATCAACCCGAAGTACGAGCGCGCCTTCGACGAGCTGGCGGAGCTCTATTATCGTTTCGAGAAGTTCCAGGCCGCCGTCGACGTGCTCAACGAGGCGATCCGGTTCAACGCCAACGATGTGCGAGCGCTGAACTTGCTCGGCCTGATCTACTTGAATCTCAAGCGCTACAAATCGGCGGTCGACGTCTTCAATCAGGCCTACGAGCGCGATCCGGGCAACGACCAGGTCGTCTTCAATCTCGGCTTCGCCTACTACCTGGCGGAGAATCGCAAGCAGGCGGTGCGCCACCTGCAGAAGTTCATCTCGCGGGTCAAGGGCAAGGCACCGATGAAGGCGATGCAACAGCAAGCGCAGTTCTTGATCGAGAAAATCCGAGACGAGTTGGCCCGCGAATAGCGGAGTCGACGCTCCGGGACACGCCATGGCCGCCTGATGGATGTCAAAACTCAAAGTGACCTTCTGGCGGCGATCATCACCTGCTCGATCGCCATCTCCCTCTGGTTGCGCAGCCGCAAGCACCGCCTCCACGCCCTGTTCACGACGCTGAACTTCAATCTGTCCCTCTACTATTTTGCGTCGTTTCTGCACGGCCTGGTCAACGACGAGACCTTCGCGGGACTGCGGATGCTGATCGCGGTCTTCATCCCCCTCTCGACGTTGAAGTTTCTCTTCACCTTCCTCGCCGAGACGCGCCGCTCGTCGACGCGGCTCTATCGGACCTGTGTCGGCTTCACCACGGTCTCGGCGATCGTCCTGGTGCTGATGTTGCGTCAGCGCCCAGCGTTCGTGAACTACCTGATCGCGGGATATATCTTTGCCGCGCTCTATCTCGGCGTCTATTTGATCTACGACCGCTACCGCACGATTCAATCGACGCTCGAGGCGACGCGGTTGAAATACGTGATCGGCGGCGGCTTGTTGGCGACGAGCCTCTCGCTCTGGGACCACATCCCCATCTCGTCGGACATCTTCCCGATCCTCGGCACCGTCGCCACCGTGCTCTACATGTATCTGTTGAGCCAGGTGATCATCCGCTTCCGCCTGCTCGACCTCTACGAGCTGTTGGGCCGTGCGCTGGTGATGGTCGTCTTGGCGCTGATCATCTCGGTGATCTACATCGTCCTCGTCGTCTGGGCCGGCGGAAAGACAGGGCTGTTTCTCTTCAACTCGGTGATCGCCTCGGCGGTGGTGCTGATCTTGATCGATCCGCTGCGGGCCGCCGTCGAGACGCGGATCACGCGTCTGATCTTCTTCGAGACCTACGAGTTCACCCGCACGATGGAACGGCTCCGCCGCGTGTTGGCCAACGTGATCCACGTCGAGGCCCTCTCGGAGCGGCTGATGGCGGGCCTCGAGAATTCGCGACGGCTGACCCACGCGTCGTTCTACGCGCTCGTCGACGAGCACTACTACCTCCAGAGCTTTCTGGGACCCCAACCGGCCAAGTCTCTCGACGCGATTCAACATCAGTCCTTCATCGGACAGCTGTTGAAGAGTCGGGTGATCATTCGCGAGAATCTCGAACAGGAGATCCGCGAGTACAATGAATCGGAGACACTCGGCGTGCAGACCGAGATCAAGAAGAGCGAAGAGCTCTTGAACGTGATGGACATGATCGAGGCCGATGTCAGCATCGCCTGCACCTCGAACCAGCGCGTCGTCGGGCTGATCAATGTACGAGACGACCGGATCCGCGAGGCCTTCAGCTCCGAAGAGATCAAGGCGCTGATCTCCCTCGCCGCGCAAGCGACGATCACGATCGAGAACTCCCAGGCCTACGAAACGATGCGCGAGCGCGACCGATTGGCCACGCTGGGTCAGATGGCCGCCGGGATGGCCCACGAGATCCGCAACCCCCTCGGGGCGATCAAGGGCGCCGTGCAGCTGATGGAGGACGAGCTGACCGGGCAGAACGCCGACTTCATGCAGATCGTCCGCGAGGAGGTCGATCGGCTGAACAAGGTCGTCTCGCAGTTTTTGGACTATGCGCGACCGCTCAAGCAGCACGTCAGCGAGATCGACCTCAACGAGCTCGTGCGCAGGACCGCGCAACTATTGCAGGCGAGCCCCGAGTGCAGCGCCACGATCCAACTCGACCTGGACCGCCAGCTGCCGAAGATCTCGACCGATTCCGAGCTCTTGCGCCAGGTTTTTCTCAATTTCGCCAACAACGCGTTCCAGGCGATGCCGAGCGGCGGAACGCTGACGATCTCGACCGAGTTGATCGCTGAATCGGCGGACGAGCATGCGACCCAAGCGCGCGTCAAGTTTCGCGACACGGGCGAGGGGATGTCGGACAAGGTGCTCAAGAACATCTTCATCCCCTTCTTCACGACGAAGTCGAAGGGTACGGGGCTCGGGCTGGCGATCAGCGAGCGCATCGTCTCGAGCCTCGGTGGCGTGGTCGAGGTCAAGAGCGCCGTCGACGTCGGTACGACCGTCACCGTCAACCTGCCGATCCAGCGCCCGGCCCTCGTCGAGAACAGCCAACCCTCGACAGAGTCGGCCGCGGTGGAGACGCCGCTGCACGCCTTACAGGTGGCCGAATGAGACGACGAGAAAGCGACGGCGGCGAAACGACGCGGCTCGGCGGTGCGCGCACGGGCCGAAAGGGGCGGCGGCTGGCGGCGCTCGTGGCCTGCTGTCTCCTCGCGCTGACGACGGCGGACGCGTTGGCGGTGGCCAAACGCGGCGACGTGACGCTGCCAGATACGCGTAAGCCGGATCCGCGGAAGAAGAGGCTCTCGACGCGGCCGAAGTTGTTGCGCCTACCGGGATTGCGCCCCTTCGGCGACAAGAAGCTGTTCCTCCGACTCTTCGGCTATCGACCCAAGCGCACGACGCCAAAACTCTGGATCGAGCGCAAGAACGACAAGCGCAACCCCTTCGCTCCGCTCACGCAAGACACGATCGTCGAGCTCTCGCGTAGGCTCTCGCCAGCCGTCGTCAACATCACCGTCACGCGCCCCCAGGTCCCGGACGAGACGAACGACGACGCGCCGCCGGCACCGGACGATCCGCCGCGCAATACACCGCGTCGCGGCCTGGGCACGGGCTTCATCATCAACCGCTACGGCATGATCCTGACCAACTATCACGTGATCGAGGACGCCACGAGCGTCGTGGTGCGGCTCGCCGACAACAGCCGCTATCCCGCCAAGATCCTGGGCTCGGATCCGAAGACCGACGTCGCGCTCTTGCAGATCCAGCCGAGCGTGAAGCTGACGATCGCCCCCCTCGGCAGCTCGAAGGAGCTCTTGATCGGCGAGTGGGTGATGTCGATCGGCAACCCCTTCGGGCTCTCGCACACGGTCACCGCGGGGATCGTCAGCGCCAAAGGACGGCGGCGCATTCAGCCGGGCAAGCGGCCGATCTTCTCGAACTTCATCCAGACCGACGCCTCGATCAACCCCGGCAACAGCGGTGGGCCGCTGATCAATATGAGCGGCGAGGTGATCGGAATCAACACGGCGATCAACCGCGCCGCACAAGGGATTGGATTCGCGATCCCGATCGACATGGTGAAGAAGCTGTTGCCCCAGCTCGCGCGAGGTCGCGTCGACCGAAGCTGGATCGGGATCAAGATCGCCGAGGTGACGCGCGACCTCGCCAAACAACTGAAGATGCCGCGCCATCGCGGCGCCCTCGTCACAGCCGTCGTCGAGGGCGGACCCGCGGCAAAGGCTGGAATTCGGAAAGGAGACGTGATCCTCACCTTCGCAGGGGAGGCGATCATCCGACACCTCGAGCTGCCCTGGCTCGCTTCGATCCAGAAAATCGGGCGTACGATCGAGGTGCGACTCTGGCGAAACGGTCGAGAGCAGCGTCTTCACATGGTGATGGGCCCAACGCCCAAGAAATAGCGCTGCGATCGAGGCAAATCGTGGCTCTGCTTCATCCAGCGTGCCGCGGTACAATCCGCGAAAGTGACGTTGCGCCCTCGGGGAATGTTTAGTAGAATCTCAAGCTTAGTAGGATAGCCGAATCCTGGTCGAGCCTGTTGGCGGCAAGCGCTAGACCGCGTGCGATACGAGGAGAACGGATTTGAAGAGGTGTCCGAACTGCGGATCCGAGTACGGCGGGACTGAGAATTTCTGTCCAAACGACGGGACCAAGCTCGTCGACGCGAGCCC
>JAGQJP010000080.1 GCA_020430585.1 Myxococcales bacterium
GGTCTTTCTCAAGCGCTTCCACCGCGAGGGCGCGATCACCTCGTCACTCAACCATCCTAACATTCTTCGGGTCTACGAGGTTTCCGATCCGCACGACAGCCTGCACTACCTCGTGACCGATCTGGTCGTCGGAATCAATCTCGATCAGTTTCTGCAGGTGAATCGACTCCATTGCCCAGAGCTCGCGCTGATCCTGATGTTACCCGTGCTCAAGGGCTTGCAAGCCCTGCACGAGAAAGATGTCGTCCATCGCGACATCAAGCCGGAGAACATCATGGTCGACTGGGTGCGCAAGCGCCTGACCATCACCGATCTCGGTATCGCCCAGCCCCTCGACGCCTCCCGACTGTCGTCCTTCGGAACGCTCGTGGGTTCGGTTGCCTTCATGGCGCCCGAGCGCCTCAAGAAGAAGAAATGGGACCATCGCGTCGACATCTGGGCCTTCGGCACGATCCTCTACTGGATGTGCACCTACCGCTTCCCCTTCGACGCTCGCAGCGAAGAGGAGATGATTCGGCAAATCGTCTCGGGGAGCCTGCCGGCACCGAGCGAGGTGAATCCGATGATCTCGCCACACCTCGAGCGGGTGATTCTACGCTGCCTCGAGCGCGACGTGCAGAAGCGGTACCCCGATGCGCGGGAGATCCGGCGGGAGCTCGAGGTCGAGCTGCGCTCGAACGGTGTCGATGACGCCGAGGAGGAGCTCTATACCTACCTGATCAACCCGCGGACCAACGGCAAGCTGCTGTATCAGGAGATCGCCACGGGCGTGTTGATGAACGGCAAGGCGTTGCTGGCCAAAGGCCCGACAGAAGAGGCATTGCGCTATTGGGAGCGTGTCAAGGCGTATTGTCCCAACGACCCACGGGTCCAGAGTGTCGAGCCTACGCTGTCGGCCGGCGTCGAGCCGGGAGTGCCGAAGAAGGAGCGAACGGGCGAGTTTCGTCCTGACGACTTCGATTTCATCGCCCAGAAGAGACCGAAGGTGACGCCGCCCCTTCCCGGATGGGCCTATCTCGCCGCCGCGACGTTCCTGCTCGTGCTGCTCTTCGTGATCTGGCGATTCCTGCTCTGAGATCGCCTTCGGAGCACCTCACTCCGCGCCGCCCGCGGTGGCCGCCTCTTCTTCGCAGACCTCGACGAACAGCTCGGGCAGTACCGTGAAGTCGTACTCCCGCTCCCCGAGCCGTTCGGCGACGCGCATCGGCAGCTCGGTCACGCGATCGTGGCTCTCGGCGGGCACCTGCGGCAGAATGCGCAGTCCGCGCCGCTCCCGATTGTGTCGATCGAAGATCTCGCAGAGGTTGTTCTTTCGCGACGGGGTCGGGTAGCCGTAGAGCCGACAGAGGAACGGTCGGTCCTCGTAGATCAGGCAGCCCTTCTCACCGAGCAATACGCAGGGTTCGTCGCCGACCTCCGAGAGATGGGGCAGCAGCTACTTCGCTGCTCGCTCTCGCTCGGCTCGCGGGAGCTCGGAGAGCTGAGCGGGGAGCCCTGCTCGCGCGCGAATCCGCGCGTGGAGGCGCTGGTGCCGCTTGGCTGTCGCCAATTTTCGCCGGAGCACGTCGGCCGGCAACTTGCGGATCGCCGCCTTGAGCAGCTCCACTTCGGGTGCCCAGATCGGGACGAAGTGACCGTGGCAACAGACGTCGCAGCCGTCCGGGCAGGCGACGTCGTGTCCGCGGCAGTAGTCGTCCCAGAGCGTCGACGCCGCCCGTTGGGCGTCTCTCATTTCATCGTTCGTCGTCATGCTGGTATGGTCTCGGTTAGCGTTTGAAGAAGCGCCCCATCAAGCCCTTTTGGTCTTTGTCTTGCTGCTTCTGTTTCTCCAGCCGCATGTTGATCAATCGGACCTCGCGCTCGGCCTCGATGTTGTTCGTATTCTTGATTGAAAGCGATTTGTTGTAGTGGGTCAAGGCCTCTGGCAGGCGACCTTCCTGTTTGGCCATGTGGCCCAAAAAGAGATAGGCGATGTGCAGATTCTCGTTGCGGCGCAGAGAGTCGCAGACCAGGGCGTAGGCGCGCTGGCGCTCCTTTGCGCCCTCGTCCCCCGGGCTCTTGCAGTAGAGCGACCAGCCGAGGTACGCGTAGTACTCGGGATCGCTCGAGTTGAGCTCCAGCGCCTTCTCGAACTCGGCGTGCGCCTCTGCCGGACGCCCCGCGGTCATCAGCTTGACGCCGCGCTCGAAGCTCTCGTCGGCCTGGAAGATCGAGCCGAGCTCCGTCGGCACGCCCTGTTCCTTGAACTCGAGATAGTCCTCGTACTCTTTGCGTTTCTCCGGCTGCTTCAGCGTGTTGTAGGCCTTGCCGATCACCGTCAGGATCTCGTTGAGCTTCGTCTTCGCCGCATCGTCGAGCTTGAATTTGGCGAAGCGGTCGATGTGGAACTGAAGGATCAGCTTCTGATAGTTTTCACTCAGATGCTTCGGGTCGAAGTTCTTGCCGACCCCCAACACGTCGTAGAAATTGGCGTTGACGATTCGCTCATGGGCGCTGTGAAGTGCTTGCAAAATCTGGAGATCATGCCCCTTTTGCACGACGTCGGCGTGCGAGGCGTCGGATTCGATCGCGTCGGCGACCTCCTCCTCCTCGAGGACGCCCTCGATCGGCGTCTCCGCGGCGAATTGCAACCATCCGAGGTGTAACAGCGCGAAGATCTGCGGAATCAGCGCCTCTTCAGGGATGATCGCAGCAACTTCGGCCATCGTCACGCCGTTTCGCAGGTGCGGCGCTACGGTGTGCGCGCCGAATAACGTTTGGAGAACACGAATGCCCCGTATCAACGAGGTCGAGAGCGTCAGGCCGCGCTCGAAGTGAGGCAGAAGCTGCTCACGCTGGTACTCTAGGTTCGGAAACTTCGCGATGTTCGTCATGAAGCCCAGGAGCGGGTCGAGGGCGAGCTTGACGTCGGCGGGCGGTGTCTGGCCTTCGATGAAGTCGTAGGCGGCGTCGTCGAGGCTGAAGAGGCTGGCGTACGTTTTCTGGATGTAGACGCCGCGCCAGCGAAGATAGACCGCCCGGTCGAGCTTTCCCAGGCGCAGCACGAACTCGTCGATCTGCCGTCCCGTGATTCCCGCCTGGTTCTTCATCTGCTTGAACAGAGCGTCGTCGATCACCCGCGCCTGACCGAGGAACGCGGCGAACGAGTCCCGCTCGACCGTCGTCGTCACGTGGTAGGGCATACCGTCGCGCACATGAACGTTGTAATCACCAGCGGTGGTTTGAAGAAGAAGAGTTCCGCTGAGCTGCCGCTTGTGAAGAAACTTCAACAAGGGCAGCAAGCTGTAGATTTTGAGGCGTCCTCGCAGTTGCATCGTTCCAAACCCGCGACCGAGCGCGTCACCGCCGCAGCGACCAAGTTGAGTTTGACCTTGATCCTGGGTGTGTTACAGAAGTATGATACGAGTCGTATGTCCCCAATGATAAAACGAAAACCAGCGCCGTTCAATCGTTTTGTGTGGAATAGGCCGGAAACCCCGGCGCTTATAGGGTTGAATCGGCATCGGGCGAATGGGTCGACAGGAGGAATCAGGTGAGACGTTCGCGCAGCTGGCGTGCTCTTGGCGTCGCTCTCGTGCTCACGGTCGCCGTCTCCGCGACGGCGCAGCGCAAACCCTCGGACCAGGCGCACAAGCGCGAGATCATCCGTCGCTACGAAGGGATGCTCGAGAGCAACCCGGAAGAGGGCTTCGCGCTGACGAAGCTGCTCGACATTCTCGGCAGCGGTCCCTCTCTCGACGAAGCGATCGCGCGCTACCGCCAGCGCGTGAGAGCCGGAACGAAGGGGTACGCCTCGCGGATGATGCTCGGTCACCTGCTGCGGGCGAAGAAGAAACACGACGAGGCGATTCATTGGTATCGCGAGGCGAGCAAGCTCAAGCCGCGCGAGGGGGCGCCCTACGTCTCGATCGCCAGGACCCTCGCGCAACAGAAAAAAGAACGAGAGGCCCTCGCCGAGTACGAAAAGGCGATCCGGATGATCCGCGACAAGTCGACGCGTCAGCGGGTGATCCGCCGCGCCGTGCGCTTGGCGGTCCGACTCAAGGATCTGAAAAGGGCCAAAGAGCTCTATCAACGCGTCATTCGCCAGGATCCGACCAACGTCTTCCTGCGTGTCTCCTACGCCGAGCTCCTCGAACGCGAAAAGCAGTACGCCGCGGCGCTCGCCGAGTGGAAAGCCCTCTCGGGGCGCTTTCGCGGTGATCCGAAGATGCGTCTGCGCGCGCAGGTGCAGATCGCCGAGCTGACGGCGAAGCTCGGCAAGAGCGACGAGGCCCTCAAGCTCTATCGTGCGGCGCTCGCTCGGATTCCATCGGGCAATTGGTTGCGTCGTCGCGTGCGCGAGAAGATCATCGAGCTCTATCGCTCGAAGAACAAGCTCAAAGAGCTGATCGCTTTGACCCTCAAAGAGCGCAAGACCTTCGACACGCTGGTTCAGTTGGCTCAGCTCTACGAAGAGGTGGGCGACGACAAGAACGCCGAGAAGTACTATCGCTTGGCGCTGCGCAAAAATCCACGCCACCTCGAGACGCATCAGGCGCTGATCAAGGTGCTCGGCCGCTCGGGTGAGAAGGAGAAGCTCTTCAAAGCCTACGCCGACATGGCGCGTTTGACGGGCAGCGATTGGAAGGCCGATATCAAGCTCGCCGAGCTCTACTTTCTGCACGGGGAGAAGGCGAAGGCGCTGCAGTTGTTGGCCAAGGCTTCGAAGAAGCACGCCCGAGAGGCGCAGCTGCACGCGCGAATCATCGACCTCTATTTCCAGCACGGCGGGACCGACACCGACGTGAAGAAGCGGATCGAGGCGGAGTACCGCATCTTGATTCGCCTCGAGCCGAAAAAGACGACGCATCTGGTCGGGCTCGGCGAGTACTACTGGACCGAGAACGACATGAACCGCGCTGAGATCGAGTGGCGCAAGATCCTCAAGGTCGTCTCCGACAAGGCCGACGCGAACTTCCAGCTGGCGCAGGTGTTCGCCGATCACAAGATGCGCTCCCAGGCGGTGCGCTGTTTCGAAGAGGCGGTGCGGCTCGCCCCGAATCAGCTCAAGTATCGTCGTGGCTTCGCGCAGGAGCTCGAGCGGGGCCATCGATACGACCGCGCGGTCGAGCAGTGGGAGCGTGTTCTGAAGCTGAGCGGTGCGATCAAGGGCGCTCAACGCCGTCTGCTCGTCGCTGCCGAGGCGCGTCGTCGGATCATCCACCTGTTGGCGCAGCAGCAGATGCTGCGCGGGCGGATGGTCGACTTCGAGCGCCGCTTCAAGGCGACGCCGCCCGACAAGAACGCGGGCTATCTCCTCGGCATGGGATACGCGAAGTACAAAGAGATGAGCCTCGCCGAGGGCGTCTTCAAACGCCTGTTGACGCTCGATCCGAAGGACATGACGGCGCTGGTCGCGCTCCAAGAGCTCTACATTCAGCGCAACGAGCTCGAGAAGGCCGTGGCGATCCTCGAGCGCATCGCCGAGCTCGACAAATCGCGGGCTCGCGAGATCTGGCAGAAGATCGCGGTCTATCTGCTCAACCTGAACAAGAAGAGCGACGCGGTGCGCTACGCCAAGATGGCCGTCGAGTTCGACCCCTCGAACCCCGAGGCGAACGCGCGCTTGGGGAAGATCTATTGGCAGCTCGGGCGCGTCGACGCGGCGATCGAGGCGTACAAGCGCGCGATCCGCTTCAATCCTCGCAACTTCACCTTCTACTTCGAGCTGGCGCGGATCTACCAGGCCGAGCAGCGCACCGCTGACGAGCTCGATCTGTTGCAGGGGGTCCTCCGAGAGGCGAAAGACCATCCGTAGATTCTCCTCTCCGGTCGCCGCTACTTCGCGCTGGTCTATCGCGAGAAACGCCTCGCCGAGCAGGAGACGATGCTCGTCGGCTTGATCCAGAGCCGACCGAACCTGAAGGTCTATCGCAAGCTGCTGATCGAGCTCTACCATCTGCAGGTCACCGACATTCTCGGTCGGTACCCGTCGATCGATGCCGCGCGCAACGAGCTGCGAAAGGTCGGCGAGCAGGGCATCGCGGTCTTGAAAGAGGCGCTGACGCACCAGGACGTGCGGATTCGCTCGACGGCGATCGACGTCCTACGGCACACGGCGAGCGTAAGTGCCGCATCTGCGCTGGTCCGCGCTCTCGAGAGCCCTGACGCCCTGACGCGCTTTCAGGCGGCGATCGCCCTCGGAGAGATCGGCGACGAAGTGGCCGTCGCGGCACTGGTGAAGAAACTCAGCGACAGCAAGTACGAGATCCGCCGCGCCGTCGTCTGGGCGCTGGGGCAGATCCATCACGAGAGCGCGAGCAAGGCGCTGGTGCGCATGATCCGTGAGGGGGCGATCCATGGCGACTTGCGGGCTCTGGCCTATCTCGGGCTCGGCAACCAGGGCGGGCGTGAGGCGATCGACGCGCTGCTCCTCGGCTTGCGCAGCACGGGCTACAACGACAAGGTCGCGTCGGCGTTGGCGCTCGGCCATCTGAAGGTCAAGCGCGCCCTCGAGCCGCTGCTCTCAGAGCTGACAGAGGGCAACAGCTGGCGCGTGCGCAAGGTGGTCTTCTGGGCTCTCGGGCGTCTCGCCGATCCCCGCGCGTTCGACGCACTGGTGGCTGGTCTGTGGGACACGCGAAGCGAGCTTCGCGAGATCGCCGGTTGGGCCCTTTTGCGTCTATCGCCGATCGCGAAGAAGGCGCCGAGTCGTTCGTATCGACAGATGCTGCGATCCTTCGTTTCGTTTCACGACGGTCGCCTCTTCGCGCGCTACGATTACCTCGGTCTCTCGACCGAGCTGATCGACGCACGTCCGTCGCACGTCGTCGCTCTGATCCGTCGTTTCGAAAAGCCCCTCGTGCGCGTCTTGCGCAAGTCGTTGCAACGCGGAGACGAGATGGGCCCGCGGCGGGCGATGGAGCTCCTCGATTTCGGCGGCGCCGGATTCTCTCTGGGGGTCCTGACCGCCGTGGTTCCGCACCCCGAGGGGCACACCGAGCTGCAACAGCTCTTGCGTCGCGTCGTGCTGGCCCTCAAGGCGCCGCTCGAGCAGCTCGCGACCAATCGCCACGCTCTCGTGCGCGAGCAGGCGGTTCAGTTGCTCGGAAAACTGACAGACCCGTCGACACGCCCACTCTTCGTGAGACTGAGCCGCGGGGACAGCAGCGCCAACGTGCGACGCGCCGCAATTCGGGCGCTCCTGCGTTACGGCGATCGGAGCGTTCTCGCGATGTTCGACTCGGTTCTTCAGAAGCCGGGCGCTGGCGACTGGCAGCTCAAGGCGAGTGTGGCGCGTACGCTCGGTGCGCTCCGCTGGCGGGAGGCGGTGCCGCTCTTGGGCAAGCTGCTGCGCGACGACGTGTTTCTCGTCCGCGCCGAAGCGCTCGAGAGCCTGTTGAAAATCGGTGGTGTCGAAGGGAAATCCGTGATATCCTCCGCACTACGCAGCACGTCGAAGTCAGCGGTCGTACTCGAAATCATCGCGGTGATCGCCGACAGGCGCCTCGATCAGTACACCGCCGAGCTGCGGCGTCTGTCGCGCTCAGAGGGGTCGAGCGAGGTTCGCGATGCCGCTCGGGCGGCGCTCGATGTGCTGCTGCAGCGACCGCTCCAGCACAAAGACATTTGAGAGGGGAGTTCGATGGCGGCACGACCTTGTCAGAATTGCGGGAACGACGTACCGGACAACTTCAAGTTCTGCGGGTATTGCGGAGCGCCACAGCGGGATCCCGAGCCGGCTCCGAAAGACGAGTCGAAGGCCCCGGTGGCGAAGCTCGTTGTCGTCAAGGGTGAGGGGATCGAGGGAGACACCTTTCCGATCCCCGCCGAGGGCATCATCGCTGGTCGCAGCGAGGGCGACGTCAAGTTCCCCGACGATCCACACATCTCGCCGAAGCATGCCCGCTTCTGCGTCGAGGGCGACGCCGTGACGGTCGAGGATCTCGGCGGCGTGAACGGGATCTTCCAGCGCGTCAGCCGCCCGATCGAGATCGCCGATGGCTCGTTCATCATCTGCGGGGAACAGGTGCTCCAGTTTCGTGTGCCGAAGACCGATATGAAGCTGATCGGCGAGGGGGGAACCTATTTCTACGGCAGCCCGATGCCCCAGGTCTATTTCCAGATCATTCAGCTGCTGCCCGGCGGGCGCGAAGGCGCGATCTATGCGGCGCGCAAGCGCGTGGTGACGATCGGCCGCGAGGATTGCGATCTGAACTTCCCCTCGGATCGTTTCATGTCGCGCTATCATACGAAGTTCGAAGTGCAGAAGGGCAAGTTCCTGCTTTACGACCTCGAGAGCCGCAACGGCACATTCCTTCGCGTTCGCGACAAAGAGACCTTCCGCGCTGGAGAACAGTTCTTTCTCGGCCGCCAACTGATGCGGATCGAGCTCACCTGAGCGTCACTGTCCGACGATCGCCCGCATCAACGCTGCCTTCGGGTGGTTCGGGTTGCGCTTGAGCACCTGCCGATAGTACCACTTCGCCTTCTCAGGCTGGCTCAGCCGCGTGTAGGTCCGCCCGATCTTGTAGAGCAGGTTGGTGTTGTGACGATGCCGCAATGAGCGCTGATAGTAGGCGAGCGCGACTTTCCAGCGACCCTTACGGAATGCCTTGTTCCCCCGGATCTCGAACTCCCGCGCCTCTTCGGCCTTCGACTTCTTCGGCGTCGGATCTTTGGTCGGCGTCGGATCCTTGACCGGCGTCGGATCCTTGACCAGCGTCGGATCTTTGACCGGCGTCGGCTTTGGCACCGGCGGTGTGACCGTCGTGACGTCCTTCTCGTCGACGGGTGGCGGTGTCGGCGTCGGCGGGACGATCACCTTCGTGGGGCTCTTCACGTCGACCAGATTCGTCGGCGTCGGCGTCACGTCGGGCTCAGCGATCAGCGGTGTCCGGCCCTTGACGTCGAGGTCGTCGCCGATCGCCGTGCGTTTGAGCGGGGGCGTCGTCGCATCGACCGGCTCGGGCGTCGTCGCGTCGGCGGGGCCGACCACGGGCACCGGGCTTTTCAGCTTGTTGCGATCACCCTGGGTCATCGTGCCAGGAGGCTTGTCTCCTTGGTCCTGGCGACCCCGTTCGCTCAGCACCAGGAGATAGTAGAGGATTCCGCAAGCGAGGACGAGAAAGACGAGGGTTAGTGCGATGTAGAGGGCCTTGTTCGAGCGCGGTTGTACGTACTCCATGCTCAGGTTGCTGGTCAACCCGGGCTGCTCGAAGGCGCCGCTGTATTGGGATGGCCCGAAGCCGCCCATCGGGGACTTGGGTGCGTTCCCGAGCTGGCCTCCAGGTGGGCCGAAGGCGCCGCTCGCCTCGATCGTGAAGCCATCGCCAGTTTCCACGACCGCGGGCGCGGCGGGTAGCGGGGACGCGGCGCTGTTCTGCCGTGTCGGTGTCTGAGAGTTCGCCAGAGGGGTGTTGAAACGCTGGACCATTTCTTTGATCTTCGCGGCCTCTGGCGAGTCATGAGAGACCATCAAGGTCTTCTTGTCGCGCAGTGACTCGGAGATCGAGGCGGGCTGATAGAGAATCCCGCTCAGGCGCTCGAGCTCGGTGCGAAGCTCGAGCGCGCTGGCGTATCGAAGGCGTTTGTCCTTCTCGAGCAGCTTGAGGATCATCCGATCGACTTCCGGGTGAAGCGTCGGGACGAGCTTGCTCGGAGGTACGGGCCGCTCGGTGAGATGTTTGGTCACCACGCCGATCGCCGACTCGGCGACGAAGGGCAGCTGATTGGTGAACATGTGGTAGAGGATCACGCCGAGGGCGTAGAGATCGGCGCGGGCGTCGAGCTTTTCGCCGCGCGCTTGCTCGGGGGCCATGTATTCTGGCGTTCCGCAGACGATCCCCGTCATCGTCTGGAAGCTATCGCGGAGACCCGGATCCTGGAGCTTGGCGATGCCGAAGTCGAGGACCTTGACGAAGTCCTTCTGCGTGCGGCGGTCGATGATCATCACGTTTTCCGGCTTGAGGTCGCGATGGATCACGTTCGCGGCGTGCGCTTCGTCGAGGGCGTAACAGATCTGCTTGCAGATGTTGAGGATGCGCGTCGCTTCGAGAGGGTACTCGCGGTGGATCAACTCGGCGAGGTCTTGCCCGTCGAGATACTCCATCGCGATGTACATCATTCCTTCTTCGGTAACGCCGAAGTCGATCACTTGGATGCAGTTGGGATGGTTCAGCATCGACGCCGCCTTCGCCTCGCGATGGAAGCGCTTGGCCAGCGTCGGGTCGCTCATCAAATGGGGGTGCAGGACCTTGACCGAGATGGTCTTGCCCAAAGAGATCTGCTCAGCGCGATAGACCGTGCCCATCGCGCCGACGCCGATCACATCTTCGATGCGGAAGTTTCCGGCGATCACTTTGCCAGCGAGCGGATCTTTATCCTCGGCGCGAACGGCTTCGACGCTCGCTCCGCAACTCGGGCAAAACCGGGCCTGGTCTTCGCATTGAAATCCGCATGTCGGGCAGATTTTCAAAAAGACACCTGCACCCTGGGGAAGCGAAAGTTCTCTCTCGTCTTTCAGTTTTCGAGGAATGTGCCCGAAATTTGGGCAATACCCCTTCGATTATCCGTCCTTGCGTTTCCCCTTAATCATAGGGACTCGGGCGAAATTTTCAACTAAATTCCCCTCGGGTAACCCCGGCGGAGCCGCGTCACTAGCGAACCGATTGACAAGGGACCTCGGGCAAACGACAATCAGCGAGGCTGTGTGGCATTTCGCTCGTTTTGGAGGCGCGTGATGACAAAGCTTCTGGTGACGAACCCAGCGACGGAGAACGTGGCGTTCGAGATCGAGATGCACGACGAGGGCCAGCTCGATCGCCTGATCGAACGAGCGCGTCGTGCCCAGCGAGAGTGGGCACGTGTGCCGGTCAGCGAGCGCGTCGGCTGTGTCGAGCGTTTCTGCGAGCGGCTGCTCGATCGCAAAGAATCGATCGCTCTCGAGATCTCACAGCAGATGGGCAAGCCAGTGGCTCAGGCCGAGGGCGAGGTCATGCGCTGCACCGAACGCGCGAGTTACGTCGCCTCGATCGCTCTGGACGCCTTGCGCGATCGCGTGGTCAAGCTCGACGATGGAATCTTTCGCAAGCTCGCCCTCGAACCGAAGGGGGTGCTGCTCGACATCGCCGCGTGGAACTACCCGCTTTTGATCGCGATCAACATGCTCGCTCCCGCCGTTCTCGCTGGGAATGCGGCTCTGATCAAGCACTCGAGCCTGACCCCGCTCTGCGCGACCCACCTCGAGCGCGCGTTCGTCGAAGCGGGCGTACCCGAGGGCATCGTCACCGCGCTGATGCTGGACCGCAAGGCCGCCGAGGGGCTGCTCACGGATCCGCGGATTCGCGGGATCTTCTTCACGGGCTCGGTTCCCGCCGGTCACCACGTCTACAAGACCGCGTCGGCCAACCTGATCGACGTCGGGCTCGAGCTCGGAGGCAAAGATCCCGCCTACGTTCGCGGCGACGTCGATCTCGACACGGTCGTCCCGATCGTCGCCGACGGCGCGTTCTACAACTGCGGGCAGAGCTGCTGCGCCGTCGAACGGATCTACGTCGCCCGCGCGCTCTACGGCGAGTTCGTCGAGCGCTTCGTCGAGACCGTCGCGAGCTACACCCTCGGCGACCCCCTCGAGCGCGAAACCTATCTCGGCCCGCTCGCCCAGCGATCGGCGATCCGAACACTCGAAGAGCAGACCCGAGACGCCGTCGCCAAGGGCGGGCGGCTGTTGCTCGGCGGTGAGGCGACGACGCACCAGGGCTTGGGCTCCTATTTTCAACCGACGGTGCTCGTCGACGTCGATCACGAGATGGCGGTGATGCGCGACGAGAGCTTCGGGCCGATCATCGGGATCATGCCCGTCGACGATGACAGCGAGGCGTTGCGCTTGATGAACGACTCGGAGTTCGGGCTGACCGCGTCGATCTGGACGCGGGACTACGAGACGGCGATGGGCCTCGCCCCCGAGGTCGAGGCGGGAACCGTGTTCCTCAATCGCTGCGACTACGTCGATCCCGCGCTGGTCTGGACGGGCGTCAAAGAGAGCGGGAAGGGGGCAGCCCTCTCGGAGCTCGGATTTCTCGAGATGGTTCAGCCCAAGAGCTACCACTTCGTTCCCGCGCGATCCTGAGTTGCCGCTTTTCGCTGCCACGCCTCTCCGGTATAATGGCGGTATCCCAAACCCTCAAACCGCGACCCGAGGTTGTCATGTTCAAGAAAATCGTATTGGCGACGGACTTCACTCCCACAACTGATGCGGCGATCGACGCTGCAAGAGACTTTGCCGTCGCATTCGGTGCAGAGATCATCGTTGTCCATGCCGTCGAGCCGCTGTCCAGCGAGATCAACAGCGACGTCGAGAACGAGGCATCAGCGCTGTACAACCGATTGCAAGAACAGGCCGAGACGAAAGGGAAAGATCTCCTCGACTCGGTGCGTGAGGCAGGGGTGAAAGCCTCGATCCGCGCGGTGATCGGTCGACGCTGGGAGGCGATCGTCAAGTGCGCCGACGACGTCGGAGCGGATCTGATCGTGATGGGCTCGAAGACGATCCACGAGGGTGAAAAGGTCTATCTCGGGTCGACGTCACACAAGGTCTTCCTCGTCTCGAAGGTCCCCGTGCTCGTCATGCGCTGACGCGCCGGCGCCTCCTCGCCCGCAATCGCGGTCAGCGCCGAAAGGCGCCGCGGTGCCCGTTTTCTACCAGCTGCCGAAACCGTTCGTCGCTCATCCCTTCGAGCTGTCGCGCCCTTTCGTGCTCGCCACGCGAGTCGACCTGGGAGAAGAGCGTGTTGTCCGTGTTCAGGCAGGCGCACACGCCGAGTGTCAGCCACTCGACGAGTGGGTGGTCTTCGAAGCGCGCGATCGCGCCGGTTTGGACGTTCGAGGTCGGGCAGGCTTCGATCACGATCTCTCGGCGGATCACCTCCTCGACGAGCTCGGGATCGTCGAGCAGTGACGTGCCGTGGCCGATGCGGGTCGCTCCGACCTCGAGTGCGCGTCGAATCTCGTCGGCCGGGCGTCCCTCGCCCGCGTGAATCGTCAGGCCCAGACCCTGCTCGGCGGCGCGCCGAAAGGCGGGGCGGTAGCTCTCCATCCCAAACTGGTCCCCCGTCTGGGGGCCGCCCGCGAGGTCGATTCCGACGACGGCTGGGTTTCGACGGCCCGCCTCGACAAGAGCCTCGAGGACGCTCGGAGGCTCGCCGTACAAGCCGCAGAGCAACAGTCCCGCCCGTCCGTCGACGCCGTCGGCCGCCGCCTCGATGATCGCCTCGAGCGGAGCACCGCGGTGTAGCTGCGGCGCAAATCGCAGCTCCAGCGTCGTGACGCCTTCTCGCGCCGCGTCCTCGCACACCTCGGCAGCGACGCGGCGAACGGCCGCGGGCGTCTGCATCACCGCGAGCGTCGTGGCGAAGCGGTCGAGCGCCTCTTGTAGCCCCATCCCGCGGTAGAAGTAGAGCTGCTCGGGGACGCGAAGCCCGATTTCGTCGGCGAGCTCGCGCAGCGTTTCGAGCCGCAACGAGCCGTCGAGGTGGCGGTGCAGATCGGCGTAGCTCGGGAAACGATCGGTTCCTGACATGTCGGCGTCGCTCATCGATTCACCAGGGTTCGAGGACACGGCAACAGGATAGTCGAATGGAGCAAAATTTGGTACAACAGGGCTACGCGTATCGACGCCGGGGCGACGAGGGGGACGATGGGACGAAGCGGGAGACGGGTTGCGACCAGCGGCATTCACACGTTTTTCGGTCGTTTCTTACTCGACTACTGGGAGCTCGACCCGGATGTCGAGCGGATCATCGCCGTCGACGTCCAGCCGCCGGATTTTCAGTCACCGAAGCTGAAGTACCGCGAGATCGATCTGACCGATCCGAGCGCCGACGAGGAGATCGCCGAGATCCTCAAGTATCACGAGGTTGACACCTTCGTGCACTCGGCGTTGCTCTCGAACCCGACGCATCGCTCGTATTGGGCGCACGAGTTCGAGGTGATCGGCACGATGCACGTCTTGAACGCGTGCTCCGAGGCGAAGATTCGCCGCTTCGTGCTGCCGTCACGCACGATGGTCTACGGCGCGCATCCGAGCAATCCGAACTATCTCTCCGAGGGCCATCCCCTTCGCGGCGAGAGCACCAGCCGTTGGGTGCGCGACAAGGTCGAGGCGGAGAAGCAGGTCGCGGCATTCGCCAAAGAGAACCCCGAGTGTGCCGTCGCCGTGCTGCGTTTCGCTCCGATTCTCGGCAGCGGCGTGAACAACTTCATGTGCCGCCACTTCGCCCGGCAGGTGATCCCCGTCGTCGCGGGCTACGACCCGCTGATGCAGTTCTTGCACCCCGACGACGCGTTGCGCGCCCTGCGTTTGACACTCGACGGTGAGGTGCGGGGAACCTACAACATCGTGCCGACGGGGGTCTTGCCGCTGAGCTCGATCCTTGCGCTCGGCGGCCGCATTCCCTTGCCGATTCCGAGCTTCGTGCTCTATCCGATGACCGAGGTACTCTGGAATGCGGCGATGGTCGATGTGCCCTCTGTCTTCTTGAACTACTTCCGCTTCGTCTGGGCCGCCGCTGGCGACAAGGCCCGCGACGAGCTCGGGTTCGTGGCGGACTATGCGGTTCGCGACGTCGTCGCCGAGTTCTACCGCCTTCGTCCCCCCAAGCATGGCGGTCGGGCGCGCTCGCCGTGGGTGACGACGGTCGGCGTCGCCGACGAGCTCTAGAGGAGAAACGGTGGAGACGAACACGACGCGCACCAACGGACGCCGCGAGCACCTGGACCCGCTCTTCCTGGACAATCTCTCCAGCACGCTCGACGAGCTGCAGCGCTTGATGGATGCGGCCGAGCCCGCCTGGGGGGCGATCACGGGACAGCTCGGTCGCGCCGTCGATCAGCTCAAGCAGTTCATGTCGACGATCCTGAGCGTCGGCAGCGTGCCCGAGATCGACGACTTCGGGATGGAGCCGCGCTTCATCGAGACGGTGCAACCGCTGGTCGAGTTCTTCTATCGCAAGTGGTTTCGCGTCCGCTCGATCGGGATCGAGAACGTCCCGGGCGAGGGGCGAGGTCTGCTCGTCGCCAACCACTCGGGGACGTTGCCCTGGGACGGGGTGATGTTGGTCGAGGCGGTGCGAGGCGACCATCCGAGTCATCGCACCGTTCGGGCGCTCGTCGAGAACTTCATCTTCTACTTCCCGTTTCTCGGAAACATCATGACCCGCGGCGGGGCCGTTCGCGCCTGTCAGGAGAACGCCGAGCGTCTGCTCGAGGCCGACGAGCTCGTCGCCGTCTTTCCCGAGGGCGTCAAGGGCATCGGCAAGCTCTATCGTCAGCGTTATCACCTCGCGCGCTTCGGTCGTGGCGGGACGATCCGTCTGGCGATTCGCACCAAGACCCCGATCATTCCCGTGGCGATCATCGGCGCCGAAGAGATCATGCCGATGTTGGCGAAGTCGCCCTGGCTCGCGCGGCTGGTCGGGCTGCCCTACGTTCCGATCACTCCGACGTTTCCCTGGCTCGGTCCTCTCGGGCTGGTCCCGCTGCCGACGCAGTGGACGATGCGTTTTGGCGAGCCGATGGAGATGGCGCAGTACGGCGAAGAGGCCCTGCGCGACCGAATTCTAATCAATCGGCTCAACGAAGAGTTGCGCCAACGGGTGCAGGGCATGCTCGACGAAGAGCTCGCCCAGCGGCGCTCGGTCTTTCGCGGCTGACGATGATCGATCCGAATCGATATCGGGTGTTGAGCTTCGACTGCTACGGCACGCTGATCGACTGGGAGAGCGGCATCCTCGAGGCGTTGCGCCCGCTCTTGGCGCGCAAGGGGGTCGAGCCCACCGACGACGAGCTGCTCGAGCTGCATGGCCGATTCGAGCCGGCAGAGCAGCAGGGCCCCTATCGCTCGTATCGTCGGATCCTCGAGGCGGTGCTGGAGCGCTTCGCCGCACACTATGGCTTCGTGCTCGACGCCGACGAGCGCGGCGTCCTCGCCGACGCGGTGGCGAGCTGGCGGCCCTTTCCCGACACCGTCGCCGCCTTGCAACGCCTGGCGACGCGCTTTCGGCTCGTCGTGATTTCGAACATCGACAACGAGATGTTCTCCGGGAGCGCGCGGCAGCTCGAGGTGGCCTTCGACGATGTGATCACCGCCGAGGAGTTGCGCGGATACAAGCCGCGGCAGTCGAACTTCACCCAGGCGATCGTGCGGATCGGCGAACGGGCGTCGGCGATTCTGCACGTCGCCCAGAGCCTCTACCACGACATCGCGCCCGCGAAGAAGCTCGGCCTGAGCACGGTCTGGGTCAATCGGCGCCAGGATCGCGCGGGCAGCGGCGCGACACCACCCGCCAGCGCGACGCCGGATCTGACGGTTCCCGATCTGACGACGCTCGCTACACTTCTCGTTCCCTGACTCAGCGAAGGATGCGCAGGCTGCGGATCGCCAGCGCCGTCACGCGATCGAAGTGTCTCGCCGCGCGGTCGAGGCGGTAGAGGTGGAGGAACAGGCGCTCCCGGTCGAGGTCGATCACGATGCTGTCGCAGATCAGCAGCCGCCCGTTCTTCTCGATCCGGATCGTCGCTTCGAAGGCGCGATGTCCGGCGACGGTAGCGGGCCGCCGCGAGATGATTCGCGCGGCGATACGTTGGCGCTTGCTCGCCACGAGCGCGCGAATGTGCCGCTCCAGCTCCTCGCGAGCGCTGCGATGGGTCAACGACATCAGGTGCAGCTCGAGCTGGAAATAGCCCCCGAGCCAGTCCACGACGACCAATTCGCTCGGCGTGTTGGTCTCGACGCGAAACCCGTCGGGCACGCGTACGCTGACGCGCTCGTTTGCGACCGTGCGGCCCTCGGGATCGCTGACCAGCCCGCTGTCGAGCACGAAGCGAGAGGCGGCTCCGATGCTGACCAGCGTCGCGACGACGAGCAGCGCGGCGACGATTCGAATCGGCAGACGCCCGGCTCGTTGCTGTGTATCCTCACTCAGACGCGACGGGAGCAGCAGCGCCACGACGAGGCCCCAGCCGAGCCCTCCGAGGTGGGCGAGGTTGTCGACATTGGCCTGGGTGAAGCCGATATAGAGCGTGAAGGCGAGCCAGAAGACGAGGCTGCCGAGCAGGATCAGACGCGACTGCGGCGGGAGCTCGCGGCGGAAGCGGACGCTGAAGACGAGCGCCGTACCGAGGAGCCCGAAAATCGCCCCCGACGCGCCGACGGAGTGGTGCGGGCTGGCGAAGTAGCTCGCCAGGGTGCCGAAGAACGCGGCGCCGAGGTAGCTCACGAGCAGCCCCGCGCTGCCGTAGGCGCCCTCGACGAGGCGACCGATCACGTAGAGCGCGAAGAGGTTGAGCGCCAAATGCGGTAACGAGGCGTGAAGGAACGCTGCCGTGAGCAGCCGCCACCATTGGCCGTCGCGGATCGCGCCGTTGGCCTTCGAGCCGAAGACGAACAGCGTCAGAGGTGAGAGCTCGCCGCAGAGGCCGATCACGAGGAACAGCGCGGCGGCACACAAAGCCATCAACACGAGCGTGGCGTAGGGTTTCTGCCCGACGAGGGCGCGGTAGCGTTCGCTTCGCCGCACGAGCTTGGCGACGGTGGCCTCGCTGAGCCCGATCGCCCCGGTACTCGGTGCTCCTTCCGGCGTGGCGCGAGCGTCGAGTGTGCTCTTGAGCAGCGCGGCGAGGGTTGTCTGGGCGAGGGGTTTCCACGCGCCGTCGGTGAGGGCGACATGACGCACCTCGGTCGAACCGTCGATCTCGCCCGCTTCGACCCAGGCGCGCAGCTCGGCGACGGTGCCCTGGCGCACGCCGTTCGGGGTCTTCACGTCGATCGTCGACATCGTTTCCCGACGACGATCAGTAGCTGATCAGCGCTTCGAAGGGGGTTCCGTCGAGGCGCTTGCGACCGTTGAGGAACGCGAGCTCGATCAACGTCGAGACGCAGACCACCTCGCCGCCGATGTTGTTCACCAGTCGCACGGTACCGGCGGCGGTACCACCCGTGGCGAGGACATCGTCGATCACCGCCACGCGCTGGCCTCTCGCCACGGCATCGGTGTGGATCTCGAGCGTGTCACTGCCATACTCGAGATCGTAGCTCACTTTGTGCGTCGTGAAGGGCAGCTTGCCCGGCTTGCGGACGATCGCCAGTCCCGTGCTCAGTTCGCGGGCGAGGGCGGCGGCGAAGATGAACCCGCGCGATTCGATTCCGAGGCAGATCTGCGGATCGTACTGGCGCAGTTGTTCAGCCATCGCCTCGATGATCATTCGGTAGGTCTCGGCGTCCGACA
>JAGQJP010000719.1 GCA_020430585.1 Myxococcales bacterium
ACCCGCGCCTCGCCGATCTGCGAATCGTCGACTCGATGCACGAGCGCAAGGCGCTGATGGCCGAGCTCTCCGACGGCTTCATCGCGATGCCCGGGGGCTTCGGGACCTTCGAGGAGATCTTCGAGGTGATCACCTGGGCCCAGCTCGGGCTACACCAGAAACCGGCGGGATTCCTCAACGTCTCCGGGTACTACGATCCTCTGTTGGCGTTGATCGCCCACGGCGTACAGCAGGCCTTCATCCGCGACGAGCATCGGGGCCTGATCCTGAGCGCCGACACCCCCGCCGCGTTGCTCGAGAGGATGCGATCCTTCGCGCCGATCAGCCTCCCCAAGTGGATTCAGCGGCCCGAGCAAACCTGATCGAGGAGCCCAACGATGCGACACGTCGTGCTGACGAGCCTTTTGAGCCTCTCGCTCTGGTGCGGATGCGAGGCGCCCCGCGCCCCCCTCGATGAGGACCGTCTCGCCCGCAACTACGATCGACTCGAGACCGAGGGACACCCGGACTGCGATGGGCTCGATCCCTCGTACTGCATGTTTCCCTTTCCCTCGGACTATTGGCGACGCAATGGGCGGCTCGAGTTCGGTGAAACGACGCTGCCACAAAACCGCACGCACAAACACTTCGACCCGTCGTACTACCGTCAATATGACGGCTACTCGACGATCAGCGTGTTGATGTTCCGCTTTCCCGAGGCGACGTTGGCGGGGACAGCAGATCAGTTCACGATCGCCAAGTCCCTCGAGCCCGATTCGAAGAGCGTCGTGCTCGACGCCGCGACGGGTGAGCGCGTTCCACACTGGCTCGAGCTCGATCACTTCTCCGTCGACGGCGGCCAGCCCGTGATCCTGATCCGCCTCGCCCGACCGCTGCAGTTCGGCACGCGGTACATCGTGGCGATTCGCGGGCTCGTCGATCGGGACGACGAGCCGGTTCGCCCGCGCCCGGGCTTTCGTGCGCTGCGGGACCGTAGCGCCTCGCGGGTGATCGGGATCCACGCCCGACGCGCCCACTTCGAGGAGGCGATCTTTCCGCCTCTCGAGCGGGCGGGAGTCGAGCGCAGCCGCCTGCAACTCGCCTGGGATTTCACGACGTTGAGCGAGACGAGCTCGACCTCGTTGCTGCTCTCGATGCGCGACAAGCTCCTCGCCGAGCTGGGGCCCGAGGGGCCAGACTACGAGATCACCGAAGTCGTCGACTACCCCGCGGACGATCCTGGTTTCGCGCGCACGGTCAAGGGGGTGGCCCACGTGCCGAGCTTCCTCGTGCCGCGCACGAAGGGACTCTACGAGGTCCAGAAGCTGCGCCGCGACGCTGGTGGCGATCCGCAAATCGAGGGCTACGAAGACGTCGAGTTCGAGATCCACATCCCCAGAAGCGTCCTCGCCTCTGACGAGCCAGTACCCGTGATGCAGCACGGCCATGGCTTTCTCGGCGACAAGGTGCAGGCGACCCGCGAGCACTTGCGCGAGTTCTCGAATCGCAAGGGCTTCATCATCGTGGCGATCAGCATGCAGGGGATGAGCGAGCTCGACGGCGTGCGCTGGGTCAGCTGGCTCGCCAACAGCGCCTCGCGTTTTCCCGAGCTCCTCGAGCCGCCGCTCCAGGGCGTGATGAATCATCTGGCGATCGTTCGGATGCTCAAGGGGCGCTTCCTCACGGAGAGCGACCCGCGATTCACCCACAACGGCAAGCCGCTCTACGACCCCGAGCGCATCGTCTACTACGGAAACTCGCAGGGTGGGACGATGGGCGCGCTGATGATGAGCATCCGCACGGGGATCACCCGCGGCGTCCTCGGTGTGCCAGGCGGGGTCTTCGCCTTCCTGTTGCAGCGCTCCGTCGACTTCACCACGTTCGTCCCCGTGCTCCGCGCGGCGCACCCCAACATCGTCGACTTCACGGCGATCTTCGCCTTGATGCAGCAGGGCTTCAACCACATGGAGCCCGTACACTTCATGCCGCGTCTGACCGTCAACCCCTACCCGAATACGCCCTCGCACCTGGTGATGCTGCACATCGCCAAAGAAGACGCCCAGGTCGTCCCGGAGGTCTCCCACATCCTCGGACGCGCCTGCGGTGCGAAGCTCCCCGTGCCCGCGATCCGCCACGTCTTCGGCTTCGACGAGGTGGAGTTCCCGATTGCGAACGTGAACACGATGATCGAGTACGACTTTGGCGTTCCTGACAATCCGCGCCCGACCTACCCGCCGCCGAAGGCGACCGACACGCACGGGCTCCTACGCAAGCTCGTCTGGAGCCAGGATCAGATGTGGCACTTCCTGATGACGGGCGAGACGATCAACACCTGCGACGGCCCCTGCGATCCAGACTGACCGGCGACACGCCGAGTAGCCACCCGATCGCGCCCCATGCGACCGACGCGGCCGCGCACTAACTGGCCGTTCGCGCCCCACGCCGCCGCCCGCGACCCGTCCGAGCGCCGCCCGCACCCACCGTGCCCGAGCGCCGCCCGCACCGACCCGCGCCGACCCTCCCGAGCGCCGCCCGCGACCCGCCCGAGCGCTGCCCGCGCCGACCCACCCGGAGCGCGCCACACCTCGACGCGACAAACCGTGGCTTCGCCCACGCAGCATCGACGTCCCCGCTGACGGGATTGCGCTCGCAGA
>JAGQJP010000081.1 GCA_020430585.1 Myxococcales bacterium
GCCGATCAGCTCGCGATCGCCTCGATCGCCCGCCGGTCGGCATCGCTCAGCTCGAGATGCTGGACCGCGAGATCCTCCTGCATGTGGGCGACGCTCGAGGTTCCCGTCACGGGCAGTATCCCCAGCTCGATCGCGGCGCGAAAAACGAGCTGTGACGGCGTGAAGCCCGTGCGACGAACGATCGCGCCGAAGGCGGGCGACTGGAGCGCGCGGCGGTTCGCCGTCAGGAGCGAGAAGCCCTGGTAGACGATGCCGTGGCGTCGACAGAAGGCGCGCACGTCGGCGTCCCAGCCCTGCTCGGCGTAGCAGCGGTTCTGCACGAAGGCGGGCGGCACGCGCGCCTCGGCGCAGAGCGTCTCGAGGTGCCCGCGGCTGACGTTGCTCACCCCCAAAAGACGCGCGCGCCCTTCGTCGTGGAGCGCTTCCATTGCGTGCCAGACCTCGCGATCGTCGTCGTTCCAGCTCCCCGCCGACGGTCCGTGGAGCAGGTAGCTGTCGATGACCTCGCTCCGCAGGTGCTGTTGCGAGCGTTCGAAGGATTGGCGCACCTGCTTCGCCAGCGGCGCGCGGGGATCGTAGGGCAGGCGCTCGTCTTGACCGCGACGATAGGTGAACTTCGTCTGCAGGAAGAGCTCGCCGCGATCGACCCGCCCCTCGGCGATCGCCGCGGCGACAGCGCGCCCGACGTCGGCCTCGACGTAGTGTTTGCGCTGGTTCGCCGTGTCGATGGCGCGGAACCCCTGCTCGATGGCGAGTCGCGTCAGCTCCTCGGTGCGCGCCTCTTTCCAGGCGGTACCATAGATGAAGCGAGGCACGGCGACGCCGCGCAGCTCGACCGTAGGGCCCGTGTTCCCGGTGGCGCTCATCTCTCCCTCTCCTCGGTTGGTGGGTCGGTATCCCGTCGCGCGCGCGCCCCTTCGCTCACTCGGCCGATCGCCCACTCGGCCTCGGCGAGCAGCGAGAGGACGTGGCCCTGAGCGGGGCTCGTCCGACCCGCGAGGGTCTCGCGGTAGACCCGCTCGATCGTCTCGCGACCGTAGCCGTGGCGGATGGTGAGCCAACCGCTGACGGACTGCAAGAAGCTGCGCCAGGCGGCGATGAATCGCTGATGAAAGCCCTCGGGGCCCCAATCGGCGAGGCGCTTCTGAATCTGCATCGGGGCGAAGAAGAACGTCGGGGGCGGCCCCTCGAGCTCGGGTGGCGGCTGCCGCTTGTCCCAGTGGGTCACGCCGATCAGCGAGCAGAACCTGAGCGAGGCGCCGAGATGGGCGTAGACACGGCCGATCAGCTCGCCGTCGCCCGCGAGGTCGACGTAGATGCTCGCCATGTTGGCGGGAAGCTGGGTCAGGTCGCCGTATGCTCTGACGCTGTCGTAGATGCCGAGCCCCTCGACGAAGGCGAGATTCGACGGCGAGGTCAAGGCGACGATCTCGGGTCGCGCCCCGTCGCGCTGGGCCAGGCACTGGGCGATCCCGAAGGCGGTCTTGCTCGAGGCGCTCGAGAGAATCACCCGCCCCGCGCCGAACACGCCGTTGTCCGCCAAAAAATCCTCGGCCATGAAAGAGGTCATGAACAGCGGACGCAAGAGCACGGTGTAGTCGTCCTCGTCGGGCGGAAAGCCCGTCGCCTCGTTCATCAGGCGATAGGTGTTGTAGACCGGCGGCAGCCCCGCCCGTTGCGGGCTCGTGTCGAGGAAGCCGGGCCCCGAGACCGACGGCGCGACCAGGAGGTGGCTCGAGATCGGAAAATAGCCGAAGTAGCGCTGGCCCGGCACGACGCCATCACAGCTCGAGCGGCGCACCTCGCCGATGCCCCAGACCGGCACGCGGCCGAAGCCGTCGGGAGCGGGGAAGAATTTCCAGTAGCCGAGCTGCTCGCCGACGACAGCGTAGGTGATGTTGTTCGCCGAGAAGCCGAAGCGGCGCACGTCGAGCAACGCCCGACCACCGTCGAGCGCGGCGCGATCGGGGTCGAGGCCCGGGACGAAGCGGGTCTGGCTCAGATCGTCGCGGCGCACCAGGAAGTCGGATGAGGCGTCTGTCGTCTCGCTCATGTTCACTCCAGAAACGGCGTTGGCGGGTTTCGTGCTCGCGCGCGGGGTCTCCGTCGTGCCAGATCCGCGCGCGCCAGGCCTCTGTTGTACCAGATTCGCTGCGCCGAGACCAGCCGTCCCCGACGCGGGCCGACAGCGTCTCGAGCGCCAGGGGCAGGTGTCGCCCGCGGTGGGCAGGCGCGGCGGTCTGTGGCATACTCGGCGAGATGAAGAGCGCGCCACCAAAAATCAGCGCCGGACTGCTGATGTACCGCCGCACCGCCAACGGGCTGGAGCTTCTCTGCGTGCACCCCGGCGGGCCTTACCTCCAACACCGCGATGCGGGCGCCTGGTCGATCCCCAAGGGCGTCCCCGAGCCCGACGAGGCGCTCTTTCGGGCCGCCTGCCGCGAATTCACCGAAGAGACCGGGCTGAGCTCCACCCCACCCTATCTCCCCCTCGGCGAGGTGCGCCAAAAGGGCGGCAAGGTCGTCCACGCCTGGGCCTTCGAGGGCGATACGCCGCCCGGCTGGCAGCCGACGAGCAACACCTTCGAGCTCGAGTGGCCGCCGCAATCCGGCCGCCAGCAACGCTTTCCCGAAATCGACCGCGCCGCGTGGCTCGATCCCGATACGGCACGACAGAAGCTCAACGCCGCACAGGCTGCCCTCGTCGACCGCCTCGACGCGATGCTGAGTCGCGCGAATCCCGCAGATGTGGGCTGAGCGCCGTGTTGTGCGACCTCGACGACGAAATAGCTTGCGTAATATCCGCGTACGTCGTACGGTCGCATTCGGTTCCGACGGGATGGCCTCCCGAACAACGCATCCAGCCACCGACAGGTTCACCTCTCCCTGGTTTGTGTCCGTTCTTCGCAAGTCCGCTGTCCGAGGGGATGGTCCCCAGAGCGCCCGAAATGGACCAAACAGAAGGATTGAATGATGTCGAACAAATTGTATGTCGGTGGATTGTCGTGGGATACCAACAGCTCAGGTCTTCAGGCCGCCTTCGAGTCGTATGGCGAGATTGAAGAAGCGACAGTCGTGACCGACCGCGACTCCGGCCGCAGCCGCGGTTTCGGTTTCGTGACCTTCGCCAACTCGAGCCATGCCCAAGAGGCGATCGCCCTCGACGGAACCCAGCTCGACGGCCGCGAAATCAAAGTCAGCATGGCGAAAGCCAAAAAAGCCAGCTGGTAGCCTCTACCCCCCTCCCCGATCTCCGATTCACCACAACCTGAACGGCAACCTGGCCGTCGTGCCTAACGCCCGGCGCAGTGCTTCGGCTTGAGGCGACGACGCGTGGTGACGCTGTGCTCGATCATCTGCTCTTTGCCGTTGCGCGTGACCGGCAGCCGCATCACCCGCGTCGTGTCGATGTAGCGCACGGCGTCTTCGGTCGAGACCTGCCCGCGACCGCCGATGAGCTTCTTCAGCCGCGCGACGCCGGGCTCGTCCCAGCAGCTGCCCTCGAGCTTGACCGAGCGCAACGCGGCGAGCGCCAGAAGTCGTCGCAGTCCGTTGTCGTCGACGGCGGTGTTGGTCAGGTCGAGGTCGGTCAGTCCACTCAATCGCGCGACGAACGCCATGCTCTTGCTCGTGATCCGTGTATCGGCGAGGCGCAGCTCGACGATCGGCGCAAGCTTGCGGCGCTTGTGGAACAGCGCCGAGAAGCCGCGATCATCGATGGGTGTGCGATGCAGATCGAGGCGGCGCAGCGCGCCGAACGTCGCCAGAGCGCGCAGACGACGCGAATCGAGCGGATTCTGGCTCAGGTCGAGGATCTGCAAGCTGTTTCTCGAGCCCCGCAGGTAGCGCAGTCCGCTTCCGCGGAGCTTGCTGGCGGGCAGGATCAGCCGCTCGAGCCCCCGCAGTCGGCGCAGATGGCGCAGCTCGCCGTCGCCGATCGCCCCCTTCTGCAGCTCGAGGCTGCGCAGCTCCTCGAGACGGGCCAGCGGCTTGAGGCTGTGCACCGCGCGGGTGCAGACGATCGTGCGGGTCTTTGGGGTGATCGCTTGGCCGCAGAAGCTCGTCGTTTTCGCCCCAGCATTGGGCGCCAACGCGACGACGGCAACCCAGAGGACAATCGGGGCGACATGGCAACAACGCATGGGCAACTCCAATCCCGATGCTACGCCCACCGGTCGGCGGACGCAAGGACTCTCGTCAACCGCCACGTCGAGCGGGCATCTCGCCCGCTGGCCCACCGGCCGCAAGCTCGGTGGCTCGGTCGGAGGCTCTTGGGTTTGAAATTTTGGGTCAAAAGGGCCTACACTGGATCCATCAAAGAGCGCACCACCCGATGGAGGGTACCGTGAAGGGCAAGACAACCGCGTATTTGTGTGGCCTGTCGATCGTGCTGTGGAGCCTGGGGGCCTCGCTTTCCGGAATCGCCGGCTGTGGCTCGTCGTCGAGCGATCGCGACGCCACGCTGGTCCAGGATATCGGCACGGTCGCCGACAGCAGCGCCGACAGCGCGGGCCTCGATTCGGCTGGACCCGACACGCAGAATATGAGCGATAGCAGCATCGAGGACACGCTCGGAGCGGACAGCTCGGGCGAAGACGCGCTCGTCTCCAACGACCTCTCGGGGGAAGACGGCGGGGACGACGGCCGGACCCCCGACACGACGAGCGACGACGCCCTCACCGCCGACAACGCCGACGACACCACACCCGGCGACGTCGAACCGGGCGACACCGCACCGGGCGACGTCGAACCGAGCGACACCGAACCGGGCGACACCGAACCGAGCGACACCGAACCGGGCGACCTCCAGCCGAGCGACACGGGCGGAGGCGACGGCAACACCGCGGACACGCTGGTGGGCAGCGACACGTCGGGCGACACGTCGCCGACGAGCTGCACCGACGATGCGCCGTGCGGCGTTTTCGCCTGCGACAAGACGAGCGGCACCTGCCAGACCAATTGCACCGACACCAACCAGTGCGCGGCCGGCCATCGCTGCGATGGCGGGACCTGCGTCGCGGCGACGCCCTGCACCAACGACACGCCCTGCAACGGCTACGACTGCCAGCAGAGCCTCGGCCTCTGCCGCGTGCGCTGCTTCGGCCAGAACGACTGCGCCAATGGATACTCCTGCTCGCCGCAGGGCGTCTGCGTCGCCGTCCAGAATTGCACGAGCGGCACCTGCCCCAGCGCTGGATACGACTGCTTCGGCGGAAACACGCTCTGCGTCGCGTACTGCGCGAACGACGGTGGATGCACCGCCGGATACCGCTGCAGTGCCGACGGCCAGTGCGTCGCCAACGTCGTCTGCAACGACAGCGACAACCTCTGCAC
>JAGQJP010000005.1 GCA_020430585.1 Myxococcales bacterium
CGCTTTGGCCTCGATCTGGCGGATGCGCTCGCGGGTGACGTGAAAAACCTTGCCCAACTCTTCCAGTGTGTGCTCTTGACCGTCGTTGCCGACGCCGAAACGCATTCGAATCACTTTCTCTTCTTTGGGCGTCAGCGTCGCCAGCACCTTCGAGGTGCGGTGCGACAGAATATTCGCCGCCACCGTCTCGGGCGAGGCGACGACCTTCGCGTCGGGGATAATCTCGCGCAGCGTCTTCTCCTGATCGTCTCCGACCGGGGTGTCGAGCGAGATCGGCTCGCGCACGAGCGAACGTACGCGCTTGACTTGGTCGTGCGTCCAGCCCAGTGAGTCAGCCAATTCGTCGTCGCTCGCTTCGCGCCCGAGGCGGTTGAAGAGGGCGCGGTTGGTCTTCGCCAGGTGGTTGATCGACTCGATCATGTGCACGGGAATCCGAATCGTCCGCCCTTGATCGGCGAGGGCTCGGGTGATCGCCTGACGGATCCACCAGGTGGCGTAGGTCGAGAACTTGCAGCCCATCCGATGGTCGTAGCGATCGACCGCCTTCATCAGGCCGATGTTCCCCTCTTGAATCAAGTCTTGAAGTTGCAGGCCCATGTTCGAATAGCGCTTGGCGACGTTGACCACGAGCCGCAGGTTCGCTTCGGCCAGCCGACTGCGAGCGCGGTTGCCGACGCGCTCGAGGCGGTCGGTCTCGCGGACGAGGGCGCGGAGCTGCTCGGCCGTGCGATCGGTCGCCCGTTCGACCCGGCGAATCCGTCGCTGACACGACTTCACCTCGCGGATGCAAACCGTCAGGCCGTCGTCGTCGAGGCGGAGCTCGGAGGCGCCGGTCGTCCGATCCATTCGCTCGCGGTCGACCTCGCGCACGACGTACTCGAGGGTCTCGCTATCGACGCGACTGCGCGACGCCCACTCGTCGAGCTGCTGACGCGCCTCGTGGTCCTGTTCGATAAACTCTTCCAACTTCTTGATCTGCTTACGAATCCACTTGCGGTTGAACTTGAAGACCTTGATTCGACCGCGAATCTCGAGATTGTTCTGGTCGAATTGCTCCTGCAGCGCTTCGCGATGTTGATCCGACGTGCGAGGCGACGCGATGGACCGCGACAGCTGCGTGTTGCGGTCGAACAGCTCCTTGACCTCTTCGATCACCAGAGCGAAGCAGCGGCGCAACTCGTCGGGCGGTGTCGGGTCCTGCTCATCGGCGAGGCCGGTGATCGCCCTCGTGATGCGCGCCTCTTCGGCCTGTACGAGTTGCCACAGCTCGAGAAGCGAGGTCGTGATCGTCGTCGTGGCGAACAAATGCTCCAAAATCTGCTCGTCGGACGAACGGATGATCTCGGCCAGCTCGATCTCTTGCTCGCGAGCGAGCATCGGTTTGCCGTCCAGCGAGCGCAGGTACGTCTTCACCGTATCTTCGAGATTCGCATAGACTTTTGAGGTGGCTGGTTTGTCCATCTGGGTCTCACGTGCTCCAATTATGAAGAGTTGACCACACGTTTTATCAATGCGCTGCCGCGCGCGACTGAAATGAATATTCATTCAGTCTATCCACAGGGTAGCACGAGATATCAAATTGTCAATCAGAATAAATTGTTAACACTCAGTTCAAAACCGTTCAGATCGAGTTCAAGACCCCGTAAACTTTGATGTTCCATTCAAACTCTACCCCGAACAGGTTCACGCATTTTTGAACCGAGGCGACGACCGTCGGCGACCCATCGCGCCGCCTCAATTCCACAGTAGCGCGAAAGACGGGGGCTTGGCGTTGATCCGCGTCAAGTTTTCGCCACCGATCACGATTGTTCGCCGGCGCCCCCCGGATGAGCCGAGTACGTCAAGGAGAAAATTATTTGTGCGGACGGGAGATTCGGTCGATCGTGGACGATTCGGCGGAAAAGGGGTGAGATCCGCTACCGAGCTGAGATATGGATCGCTGTCGTCTTGCCTTCATTGACGCGGCGGCGGATCACCCGCTGCCACCCCGTGGCGCGATCGATGAAGGTAATCCGATAATTCCCCCGCGGGACGTCTCGGCGCAGCGGCGTCGAGCCGAGGGGCTTGTCGTCGAGCAGAACCTCGACAGGCCAGTCGGAGGTGATGCGCAGGGAACCGGGTCGCGGCTGGAGGGGCCCGGTCTGCGGCCTGTGAAAGAGTACGACGCAGACGATCGCGGCGACGATCGTCACCGCCAACACCCACATCACCCGCCGGGCTCCACGCTCGGTGCGGCGGAGGGGACGCTGGCTCGCCAATGACTGCGCGATACGGCTTCCGCTCGTGCTCTCGGCGCGGGTTCGACGCAGGGCGGTGCTGCTCTTCGAGCGTTTGGCCCGAGAGGTCGCCCGAGCCGCACGCTGACGCTTGCTCTTGGTAATCGGCTTCGCCTCGGAGCGATTGCGCGTCGCCAGGTCCGAGGCGGCCGACGGAAATTCCGAGTCCCCTTCGTCGATATCGGACGCGGCGATCGCGGCGAGGGTCTCGATCTCGGCGAGGAGATCGAGGGCGGCGTACTCGCGCTCTTCTCGGCCCGTCGCCTCGCGAAACGCCTCGCGAAACTCTTCGGCAGTCTGAAAGCGCTTGCCCGGGTCGGCGGAGAGCGCCGTGCGGAAAAAGCGCAACAAACCGCGGGAGAGCTTCTCCTTGGCCGCTGCCGGCGGAATCCAGTCCGAGAAGCCGTCGCGCCCGCTCAGTGGCCCCTCGCCAACCAACAGCTCGTAGACCATCAAGGCGAACGAGTAGAGATCCGATCGCCCGTCGAGCGCTTTCCCGGCGAGCTGCTCAGGCGACATGTAGCGTCGCTTGCCCTTGAGGACACCGACTTCGCTCACCGTCATGCGATTGCGGGCGAGGGCGATCCCGAAATCGGCGACCTTCACCTCGCCGCTCCGCGAGAGCAGGATATTCTGTGGGCTCAAATCACGGTGGACGATTCCCAGGCTGCGTCCCTTCGTATCGCATTTGGTGTGGGCGTACTGGAGGCCAGAGGCGATCTGTCGCACGAGATAGCTCACGATCTCGCTGCTCAGCGGCCGATGGTGGCGATGTTTCCAGCGTTTGACGAACGAGGAGAGGTCCATCCCGTCGATGAACTCCATCGCGATGTAGTTGTAGCCATCGACGTCCCCCGAATCAAAGACCGGGACGATGTTCCCGTGGACCAACTCGGCTGTGATCCGCGCCTCGTCCATGAACATCTTCAGGAAGTCCTTCTCGGAGACGAGATGGGGATGCAGCACCTTGAGGGCGACGCGCTTGGAGAATCCCGACGGCGTCGTCATCTGGGCCAGGTAGACCGTGGCCATCCCACCTGAGCCGAGGACCGAGTCGATCGCGTAGCGACCGATTTTTTGCGGATGCGAGGCCATGAAATCATGGTACGTCCTGTGGCCGAGCTGTCAAAAAAACGGCGGCATCGAAGAATCACGGAGGTTTTTCTCACATTTTCAGCGACCTCGGTATAATAGGGAGCGATGGAAATCGAAACCACGAAGAGACCGAGCTCCGTCGACGGCGACGAGCTGCCACAGCCGACGGCCGTAGGGACGAACGTCTCGCTCGTCGTCACCGCCAATGCGGAGCTCCAGCGGGCGATCGCCGAGCTCTGCATCGAGGCCGGCTACCGGGTTGCGCGGGCGGGGACGTTGACCCAGGCGCTCGAGCTCCGCGAGGCGTTCTCGCCGACTCTCAGCATCGTCTCGGCGCTCCTTCCCGACCAAGAGCGGACCGGCGGGCTACGAAAGCTCGTGAGCCACGCCTCCTCCGAGCGGTACAACGTCGTCCTTTTGAGCGGTCCCTATCCGTCGGAGGAGATCAGCGAGCACATCGGCCCGATCGCGGCTCACGCGCGAGTGATCGATACCCGCCGTCCGTCGACGGAGTGGTTGGCAGAGCTGCGCGAGGGCCTCTCGTCGGTACGCGCCGAAGCGACGCGCGTCGAGGCGTCGCTAATCCGGCGTCAAGACTCGGTGCCTTCGCTTCAGGGCAACCTCGACGCCTGTTCGTTCACCGATCTCTACCTCTACTCGATGTCGTCCAAACACACGGGCTATCTCGGGCTCAGCGACGGCGAGCAGAAGCGCGTGATCTTCTGGCAAAACGGGACGCCGATCTACGCCCGATCGACGGATCCAGAGGAGTCCTTCGGCACCTACCTCGTCAAGAAGGGACTGCTGGACCAGACCAAAGAGGCCGCATCCCGCGAGTTCATGCGCCGCAATGGCCGCATGCAGAGCGAAGCGCTGGTGGAGCTCAAGCTCGTCGATCCGGCCGTCGTCTTCGAGGAGCTGCGGATCCACGTTCGCTCGATGATCATCGACTGTTTCGGCTGGATCTACGGTCGCTACTTGATCTCTGACGACCGGCGCTCTCTTTCGCGGATCGTGCCGATGCCGCTGGACGCGACGAAGATCCTCTTCGAGGGGATCGAGACGTTCAACGACGCCGACGAGATCGAGCGCGCCGTCGAGATCGGACCGAACGATACGGTCGAGTTCCTCGAGCGGCCGCTCCTCGACGACTGGAAGGCGAACCTGACGACGAAAGAGATGCTCGCGATCAAGGCGGCGCGCAAGGGCTTGTCGCTGCAAGAGATCTGCAACGAATCGCGAATGGACTACGATGCGACGCTGCGGTTTCTCTTCTCCCTGTTCAAGATCGGCGCCCTCGGTTTCCGTACGGGCGCCGAGAGCGAAGATGCGATGCGGCGTCGGTTGCTGATCGGTCCCGAGCCGACCCACGTCGAGCGCGACGAGCTGTCTCGGATCGAAGAGTTCGTCGCGATGCACATCGACGCTCGAAAGATGACCTATTTCGAGCTCTACAACACCCCCGCGGCGATGCAGATCGATCTGAACGTCGTGCGACGGCGATACGTCGAGCTCTCCAAGCGCTTTCACCCCGATCGGTTCCGCAAGTACGCCCACTGGAACCTCGAGCGCCAGGTCGATGAGCTGGGACAGAAGATCAACCTCGGCTACGAAACGCTGCGGGACGACGAGCGACGGCAGGCGTACCTCGACGAGCTGACCGGGGAGAGCGAGGCGTCGCGACGACGCAAAGCGAACGAGCAGCGCAATCGCGAGGCTGCAAAGGCCGCACGCGAAGCGGGAACGGCGAATCTGTTCGCCGGCGAGGCTGCGTTGGCGACCGAGAGCTTTCGCTTGGCCCTCGAGCTCGTCCCCGACGATTCGTTCCTCAGCACCTGGTATCTCTTCGCCCGCTTCTGGGAGAATCCGTCGCAACGGCGGCGCGAAACGTACGAGCAACTGCAGAAGCTCGCCGAGGGCGGCAGCGAAAGCCGCAGCGACAGCCTCTATCAACTCGGCGTGATCGATCTGCACGCCGGAGCGCTGAAGCTGGCGCAGCGCCGCTTCGAAGGCGCGCTGAAAGACGACCCGCATCACAAGCTGGCGCGCGAGGCCGCTACGGTGACGGGAAAGGCCCTCTCCGAGCCCTCTCCCGAGCACAGCCTGGCGTTGGTCGAGGGCTATCTCGCCCGTTTCCGCCGCGGGAAACGGACACCGTCAGTCGGTACGAACACCCCGCTCGCCGCCGAGTCGACCCCCCAGGTGACGATCGACGAGGACTCGATCAGCATCGATTTCGAGCCGAACCCGATCAGCGGAGTCGCCTATCCGCGGTCGCCGGGACCCCGGCCGCCGGGGGCGATCCGAGGCGCTGAGTCCGCCTTGACGTCGCTGGCTGGGCAGGAGCCCGGCGAATCCAAGCAGATGCCAGGCGCGCCGAAATTGCGCGCCGGGGCGACAATGACGTTGGATCCGAGCGCCCAGGCGAAGCCAGCGTCGGTGCGCCGATCCTCCACGACCACGAAACCTGCCAAGGGCCGATCGCAGCGCCAAGCGGGGTCGTCCAAGGCCCCAAAGAGCGACGCGCCACAGGACGAACTGTACGATCTTGAAGACATCTTCGATGAAATCGACATCTGAGCTCCTCGAATCCGCGATGTCCAGGACGTCCTCTCCGGCCCGCCGGCAGGAGGACCGCTCCAATCTCTGGCGCTCGTTCGCCTGGGTCGTCGGCGCCTCGCTCTCGCTGGTGATCGTCACCACCGCGGTCGAGATCCTTCGGCTCAAGTCGGGCGTCTCATGGGGCAAATTTCTTCTGCCAACCGATCTGCAGAGCGCCGCGACCTCCCTCGAAGGGGTCCTCGAGACGATGATCTCGCTCCTCGGCTTGACGATCACCGTCGTCTCGATCGTCGTTCAGCTCGCCGCGCAGCGCTACACGCCGAAGATCACGGAGCTGTTCCTGAAAGACCGCTACAACGTCGGCTTCTTTCTATTGATGGTGGTGACGTCGATCTTCATTCTATTGACGCGGACCACCCTGCACCAAGATTTCGTGCCGACCGCCAGCGTCACCACCAGCGTGGTGTTGGTGATGCTCTCGCTGGCGCTCCTCGCGCCCTACATGGGCTACGTCTTCAAACAACTGCAACCGAAGCAGGTGATCAGCACGATCAAGCAGGGCGGCGTCTCGGCGATGAGGGGCGAAGGGCTGCGCCAGCACCTGACCCTCGATCAGCGCCAAACCGAGCTCGTCCAGTCGATCGAGATCATCGCCGACATCACGATCAACTCGATCGCCCAGGGCGATCGCGGCCAGGCGATGCACGCGATCGATGCGATCTCCGAGATTTACGTCGACTACCTGGAAGCGAAGAGCTCCCTACCGAAGCTCTGGCGACGGACGTCGAAGGAGATGTTCCTCACGATCTCGCCGGAGTTCTTCGACGAGATCACCCGCACCAACGTCTGGGTCGAAGCGAAGATCCTGATGGAGCTCGAGGTGATCTTCGAAGCGGCGCTGCAGCACCAGGTCAACGTGATCTCGAACCTGGCGACGGTGATCCGTGAGGCGGGGCTGCGCGCGCTGCACCTCGGTGATCATCGGGTGTTGCGCCTGGAGACGAACTTTTTCAACAACTTCTGCCGCCAGGCGATCAACAAGAGCAATCTGCGGGCGATCTATTCCATCTTCTATCACTACCGTCTGCTAACCGAGGCGCTGATGGACGACGCCCCGGATCTGATGCTGGACGTCATGATTTACATCAAGTATTACGGGCAGCTCGCCAATCAAGAGGGCCTGCCCTTCGCGATGGTGATCGCCGCCTACGACCTCTCGACGCTCTGCGAGACGGCGTACCACCGAAACTACCCCAAGCAACGCGAGGCGCTGGCGATCTTTCTCGAGCTCGACGAGGACCCGGAGAACGACGAACAAGAGAAGGCGAATCGCGGCGTACGCAAGGCGCAGGCGATCCTGGCGAGCTTCTACATCGAGGTCGGTGCGACCGAGTTCGTCGAAGCGATCGCCAACGACATGGCCGAGGAGACGCCCGACCGCCTACGCTCGATCCGCGACGAGCTCCGCTCGGTGCATCACAGCAAGTTCTGGGAGGTCACCGACCGCGGCATCAACTTCGACTTCGTGCCGGAGGAACGCCGCGCCTTTCTCGATCAGTATTTCGAGCTCGCCATCGGCAAGGCCTCTGACACCGCTTCCCGTTGATCGACGCCGACGAGAAAAAGTTAACAGCGTACACCAAATAGAGCATTCGCCCTTGACGCGCTGCGACAATTTTGCTAAATCATTGGGAGGTGTAAAGTTTATTACGCCTGTATTGTTAGGTGGTTACGAACCTCATCCGGGTGGTGTACAATGCATCCTTCGCCACGGTACCTGCTGGAACAGACCCCGGTGATCTCGGCGATGGTCCGCGCCGTGATCGGGACGATGGGTAAGAAGACCACGACCAGCGCGGCGGGAATCGATGTTCCGGGTCGCGAGTACCGCGGCCGCGTCCCGGCTCCGTCGGCGGAGCTGTGCCGCGACTTCGTGCGCTATTGCGGAGGCGATCCGTCGCCCTACCGCAACGGACGCATCCCGGCGCTGCTCTTTTCGCAATGGGCCTTTCCGCTGATCACCGAGGGGTTGCGACATCTGCCCTTCGATCTGCAGCGGGTGCTGAACTTCGCCTGCGATCTGACGATCGCCGGCCCCCTCGTCGCCGACCGCGGCACCCTCGAGCTGACCGTCCAGCTCGTGGAGCTGGAAGAGTCGGACAAGGGGGTGCGAATGGCGACGCGCGTCACCACGGCGGGTAAGGCGGGGGCCGAGCCGACGTTGACGGCGATGATGCACGCTCTGGTGCCGAAGAAGCGCAAGCCGGGCCAGCGTCGCGAAAAGAGCGCCAGCGAGCTGGTGCCGTTCGACGCGCGGAAGATCGGAGAGCGGCGGTTCTCGGCCACGGCCGGGCGGGACTTCGCGATCCTCACCGGTGACATCAACCCCGTGCATTGGCTACCGCCGTATGCCCGCGCCGCAGGGTTCAAACGGCCGATTTTGCACGGGTTCGCCCAGATGGGGTGGGTCGCCGAGAGCCTCGTGCGCGCCGTCTTCGCGGGAGA